>JAAXKN010000006.1 GCA_025612375.1 Ignavibacteria bacterium | reverse complement strand
AAGTAAAAGAAGGAATAGTCTAAATGGTTCAGGTCCGGTTAATGCTGCAGGCCTGCAAAATGTCAGGCCTGCAAGAATAGCATTCCTCAGCTGGTAGTATAAACCCGGAATTCTTCCTTTCTTATTATCCTCTGCCTATATCTTAAGAATTGACATAAAGCATTTTATTTCCGAAGTTGCAGGCACACTCTAAAACTGCTTTGGGGAATAAAATGGAAAACAGAAACGGCCAGCTTGCATTGAAAATCTTCATACAGGTTTTCGTTTTTCTTGTCATCGGTATTATACTTTTAGGCTCCGCAGTTGCCAACCCGTCCACTACTCTTTTTACTTACTCTATGTATGGATTTTCAGCAGTTATATTTTATCATCTGCTGGTGAATAAGGGCATTAAGGGGCTTATTACCGGGGGGCTGTTTCTTGTATTCATGTTAAATGTCCTCTTCAGTCAGCACTTTGAAATCCTTCATTTTGTAAGAAACCTCCTCTGGTATATCCTGATCGGAATTATGGCGTTTTTCATCAGCCGCAATGAAAAGGACAAACCGGCGCTTTATATTGTGGCTTCCTGGTTTGCAGGTTTTATTCTTGTATACATAATAATGATATTGACTAACATTTATGTGTTCTCGTTTTATAATCTAAACGAATATACCTCAGTTATGTTTTATATTCTGCAGGCTGTAAAGATCGGCGGTGTGCTTGGTGCCGGAGTTGGACTTGGGAAGATTTTGGCCGATTTTCTTTTCCAGGAAAAACTTGATACGGCAAAAAGTGAGTGAAACAAAAAATAATACCAGTAAATTTCTTTTTTAATAATCTGTAAAATTCGGAAAATAAATGAACTATGTGTTTACATCTCTGGTGCTGGCTTTATTCCTGGTTTCTTCTGCCATTGCGCAGGTATTCAACTATCTTCCTTATTCCCGCGGCACGGAGATTATAAGGCACACGGCTTTTACACTTTCCTATATCGAAAAGTATGAGCAGCCCGAATGGGTTGCCTACAAGCTTACGCGCGACATGCTTTCGGGACCGGCCAAACGCACAAATAAATTTACACCTGACACGCTTGTTCCGACCGGTTCAGCTACGGCAAAGGATTATGAAAAGTCAGGCTACGATAAAGGGCACCTTTGCCCTGCAGCCGATATGAAATCATCTCCGGTACTCATGAAGGAATGCTTTTATATGTCCAACATGTCGCCGCAGGAGCCTGCGTTTAACCGCGGGGTCTGGTCTAAGCTTGAGGATCTGGTTAGAACCTGGGCTATGCAGGATAGCCTTCTCTACATTGCAACGGGCCCTGTATTCCGGGACAGCATGAAGTTTATAGGAAAGAAAAACCGCGTTGCCGTCCCGTGGGGGTTCTACAAAGTAATACTGGAATACAGGAAAGGGCACCGGCCCAAGGCAATAGCATTTATACTCCCAAATTTGGGAACGGGTGATTCACTCATTCATTTTACTGCAAGCATCGACTCGGTTGAAAAACTAACAGGCATAGATTTCTTCCCCGGTCTGCCCGATATAGTTGAGCACAGAATTGAGAGCAGTTTTGATCTTGCGGAGTGGAACCTGGTGCCGGTAATAACTAAAAAGGATAATTCCAAAACTCATTAGTAATGAATAAGCCTGTATAATTTAACAGTGCCTAATTGGAATTTCGGTATTACTTAAAAATCCACAAAAACTCTCCGTAGCCCTCTTTCTCCATTTCAGCTTTAGGAATGAACCTTAACGAGGCGGAATTCATGCAGTAGCGTAAATGAGCAGGCTTAGGCCCGTCATCAAAAAGGTGGCCTAAATGCGAGTTGCCGAACTTGCTGCGGACCTCAATTCTGTGCATGAAGTGCGAATCGTCCTCTTTTTTTACCAGATATCTGGGGTCAATCGGTTTTGTAAAGCTCGGCCATCCTGTGCCCGATTCGAACTTATCCGTTGAACTGAAGAGAGGTTCACCCGAAACTATATCAACATAGATCCCTTCTTTTTTATTATCCCAGTATTTGTTATCAAATGCTCTTTCGGTTCCCTCATGCTGTGTTACTTCATACTGCAGGGGGGTAAGTTCTTTCTTAATATCGGCATCAGAGGATTTTTTATATCTGTCTGTTCCCTCATCGCCCCACAATCCTTTAATGAAGCTTTCCCGGCCCGAGGCCTCTTTATACATCATATAACTGAGGGGATTCTTCTCATTGTACTGCTGATGATATTCCTCTGCCGGATAGAAAGAAGTGAACCTGACAATTTTTGTTGCAATCGGCTTCTTGAAAATGCCCGACTTATCCAGCTTTTCTTTGGATTTTTCAGCAATCATTTTCTGCTCATCGTTTTCGTAGAAAATAGCTGAAGTATACTGGCTGCCCCTGTCAGCAAATGATCCCGCGGTATCTGTCGGGTCAAACTGCTTCCAGTATATATCCAGAAGTTCAGCGTAGCTGATGACCTCAGGGTTATAAATTACCTGAACGGCTTCAACGTGTCCCGTTGTACCTGTTCCTACTTCCTCATACGACGGATTTTTTACGTGCCCGCCCGCATAGCCTGATATTACATTTTTTACTCCATCCAGATGATTAAATGGTGCGGCAATACACCAGAAGCATCCTCCTGCAAATGTTGCTTTTTCCATATCTTCTCCTGTCTGCGGCATTTCTGCATATTTCCTTTCTTTTGAGTTCGTTTTAGAGCATCCTTCGAATATCAGTAAAATAAAAATTATTAAAAATATCCCGGATCTCATACTTGTCCCTTCTTTCACGATAACATTCCAGCCGGCGCTTTCAGTACACATTCCAATAAACATTATTTATATGCCGGCACTTTTGATATAAGATAAAAATAAATTTTAACAAAACTATGCGGGTTATTTTTAATTGACTGTGAAGGCAAGATATGATTTAACGGGAAAGCGGAATTAATACAAAAAAGGGTAAGCTTTGCGGCTTACCCTTTTATAAATGGAATTGAATGAAATTATTTCACCAGGAGCATTTTTTTTATCTGTCTGAAATTGTCTTTGCCGTCAATGGAACAGGCTTCGAGAGAATAGAAGTATAGTCCTGAGGCCAGGCGTGCGGCATTGAAACTCACTTCATGGTTCCCTGCAGCTTTTGTGCTGTTTAATAGCTCACTTACGGCCTCCCCCAGTTCATTATAAATAATCAGCTTAACCCTGCTTTCCCTTGGAAGTGAAAAGCTGATAATTGTTGAAGGATTGAAAGGGTTCGGATAGTTCTGCCCCAGAGCATAAGCCTGCGGGATCTCATTCTTATATTCAACAGATGTGGGGTTCAAGCTTATCTCTCTATAGGGTGAAGATGCATAGCTGTTATATGCCTTGATCCTGTATGAATAGGTGTCTATACTTTTGGGATCTATTGTTTTATCCGTGTAGCTTGTTACATTCATTTCAACTTTTGCAATTTCGGTATAACTGCCCAGGCCCTGCTTTCTTTCAATTTTGAACCCTTCTTCATAATCTGTTTTGTCCTTCCATGAAAGCATAACGGCATTACTTGCAAACAGGGCCAGAAGGCTGTCCGGAGAGGGCATTGGTGAAATTACAAACTGATCGGTTTCGGCATAAACCAATGGGTTCTCGACGTTCATTATTTTAAGCCTGACCCTTGGACTTGCATTATCAGGAACAATCCACGTATAAATGCCCAGGGCAGCATCATACGGAAGTGCTCTTACATTTTCTTTTATAAGGAGTGTATCGCAATGGTCCGATGGGGCGGGGTACTGTGCATAACAGCTGGCAGGACCCAGCACGCTGTACTCAATTTTTATGCTTTTAATTTTATTTGCAGTCCAGGTAAGATCATAGAAGTTCCCTGCCTGCAGAGTATCGCCGGCTTTGGGATATGTTATTGTTATAGGGTTGTAGATTGTAAAAGCATTAGCTGTCTCTCCAAAAACCGTTGCATCCTCAGTATCAACGATCTTCAGCATGCATGAGTCGGAAGTTGAAATGGCAGGAACAAACCAGCTGTATGTTCCTTTAGGTGCATCGACCACTTCATTGTAGTACTTGTTAATCTTATCCCAGCTCTTTCCCTTGTCGCGTGAGTAAAACAGATCCACAGTTTTTACCAAAGGAGCCGACCATTTAATTTCCTTATAATCTGCTATTACCAGTGTGTCGGAAGCTTTACCCGGGAATAAAATTTTTGGCGTGGGCAGCACCTTAAACAGATTATCCGATATATCGTAAACTGCAGCATTTGAATTATCCCTGATCCTTATTCTGCACTGTGTGCTTGTGTCTTCTGGGACTGTCCATTTGTAAGATGCTGAAGAAGCAGATACGCTGTCAGAAATGAGCTCCCAGGAACTTCCGCCGTCTTTTGTATATTCAATTGATAGCTTACTTCCGGTAGATGCTGCGCTCCACGTGATATTATGCTCTGCCCCAATCTGCCACTTTTCTGATCCGTTGGGAGATGTTATTACAATTGCCGGTACGGCGGAATTAGTTATTGTAAAGACTCCGCTTGTATCGGCTGAGCCTGGAGAATCGGGGCTGGAAATTCTTATTATGCAATTTGCAGACGGCTTATTCGGAACAGAAAGGCTATAGCTGCCAAGGCTGCCATTGACGGGTGTCGGGGTTAAATCAACCCACGTGGTTCCGCCGTTTGTAGAAAGCTCTATGATTACTTTATCAAGGTTCGTTGTCCATGATACGTTCTGCTTTGTCCCGGCCCTCCACTGCTCAGATCCTGAAGGGGAAAGGAGTACAAGCCTTGCATCTGAATATTTCCCGAGATATGAATATTTATCCCAGGTTTCACTGCCTGCGGTAATTTTGTATACTGAGATGCAGCTGCCGTTTCCATCGGCTGCAACCGACAAGGCCTCGTCACCAAAGGTGCCACCATTCTGTTTAACCCATAGCAAATTTCCGTCTTTATCATATTTACTGATGAAGATATCAGTGCTCCCCTTACTCGTTAGCTGGACATTTCCGAAAGCCGCTGTCTGGCTGAAAGACCCGGCAGCATAACAATACCCGTTCTGATCTGTAGAAACTGCAGCCCCGGCATCGGCACCGCTTCCTCCGGCGCTCTTTACCCACAGCAGGCTGCCATCTTTATCGTACTTTGCAATAAATACGTCTGAGCCCCCGTCTCCCGTAATCTGTTTGCCGGAGAAGTTGGCTGACTGGCTGAAGCTTCCCGTAATATAACAGCTCCCATCCTGAAGAGCTGAAACTGAGGTGCATGCATCTGCCTGTGTTCCTCCTGCAATCTTTACCCACAGGAGTGTGCCGCTCCTGTCGTACTTTGCGGTGAATATATCACTTCCTCCGCTGCTTGTAACTGAAGTGCCCCCAAAGTATGCCGTTCCGCTAAAGCTTCCTGCTATATATAGCTTTCCTGTTGTGTCCGAAGAAACTGCGCCGGACGGAATCCTTTTCACCCATGCAAAGCTCCCATCGGTATTGTACTTTGCCAGATAGGAACCGTTGACTGAGGTGCCGCCAAAGGACTCTGAATCGTTGTATCCTGATGTCCCGGATACATAGCAGCCGCCAAAGTTATCTGCAGCAATCCTGGGAGTACCGGTTTCACTGCCGCCTGCTTTCTTAGCCCAAAGGAAATTTCCATCCTTATCAAACTTTGCAATAAAAACATCATATTTAACATAATCAGTCTGCAGGTTTACATTGCCGATAGTTACCTGTCCCCAGAGGTTTCCCGCAACAAAACAGTTCCCGGACTCATCAACTGAAATAGAAGTACAGTATGCTGCGCCGGGTCCTGTAATCTGCTTTAGCCAGATGAGGTTTCCATCCTTATCAAACCTGACAATAAACCCGTCATTGGATCCGTCGACCGTAATCATCCTGTCCCACATATTTGTATACACCCGGAAGTTACCGGCGGCATAAACGTCACCTTCGGCTGAAACTGCAATGCCTTTTGTTGTTAATGTGTCATCATTTCCCATATGCTTCTCCCAGCTCATTACCTGGGAAAATGTGGGTGTTGAAAAAAGAAATGTAATTAGGGCAATAACTGATATTTTAGAGAAGCTCATGCTGGACCTGTATTTATTAGAAATATTGTCGGAACAGTAGAAATTACGGCTGCATAATTTCGAAATTATTCAGTTAAATCCAAAGGGAAAATTTATGAAAAATCTGCTCTTAAGTTCATCTATCCCCAAAAACTAAAGCCTTGAATCTCTTGGCATCACTCCTTAAACTGAAATAACATGCTCATAAATCTGAAAACCATTGTGCTTTAATTAATTCAGCCGCGCCTTGCCATAACCGGACACGGCCAGGAAATGCACGGCGAGGAACTTTCTGAGGGCCTAAGCCGCATGGCGCGTGAGTTTGATAAAATTGCTATCCCCGAACACGGCAGATATGTTGACGGGAAAGAGTAGTCCCCTGATATAAATAATAAATCCTGCCCCTAAAAACGGGGCGGGATTATGACTCCCGGAATTTCTTGAAGTTCCGTTTTTGCATGCTTCATATCAAACTCCGCTATTTTGAAACGGAATAATAATTTAAGAAATCTCAGGCAAGCAGAATATAACTGGAGGGCCGGCTGCATGAAAAAACTTTTCAGCAATGTGGGTGCTTGTAATTCATTACAGGAATTTCCAATTTATAGAGAAAACAAATGGAGGAAATGATGTTTACCCGGGAAGATGATGCCGGAATGCTGAGGAAAATTGAGGCCGCAGTTATTGCTGTGTTTAAACAAAATCCATGGATGGTGGACTATACGGTAATCAATGCTCTGGAAGCCGCTATTAAACATTACAGGACGGAGCAGTACGACACCCGGGAGAGCATTACGGAATTATCGCAGTCTGAAGAGGCAGTATATAAAGGAATAAGATCTGTATGCGATTTGCAGGTTAAACAGGAGGCTTCTCATGAAATAGATATAACCGAAAGCTCCGGAAGAATTGTTCTTTTGCTTAAGACAATGCTCTCTTCCATTGAGAAGGCGGACAGGGGAAGTGACCCCCAGAATTATCTTAAGTCTGTTTCAAAAACCTAAAGAGGCATTATAAAAAAAAATCATTACCACCCGAACTCTTCATACCATAAAGGCTTTTCTGAAAGCTCCAGTGCCCGCTTAATGTAGGGAATTGTATTCTCCGGCAGTGAAGCAATGGATGCCCACAAAAGCCCGTCGCATTTGTTCACTTCCATGTTTTTTATCTCACCCTTCCACCTGTCGACAAATGCAAAGAAGTCTATTCTCTCATCGCCCGACTTCCTGTGCATAATGCCGTGAATTTTAAGATCCCCGGGATCTATTGTAACTCCTACTTCCTCCTTTGCTTCCCGTATGCCGGCCTGTGTTGCGGTCTCGCCAAATTCAACGTGACCGGCAACTACGCTGTAATTGCCGTCCTCGTAGCCCGTATTAAAGCGCCTGAGTAAAAGTATATCGTCACCCTTTCTGAAGAACAGATGAATTGCCGCCGGATATAAAGATCTTTCCAATTAATTTCCTTACTGAATATGCTTTAAGACTAAGTAAAATGTGGAATGCAAATATAAGAAAAAGCAGGGTAAGTTTATAAGCCCCGGCCGCATTCAATTGCTTTTACCAAATCGCTGATGAACCTGACCATTGGACCTCCGTCAATTACGTCATGATCGAGCAGCACGGTCATGTTTAGAATTTCACGGATCCTTATTTCATCATTAATCACTACAGGCTTTTTAATTACCGAGCTGATCCCGAAGGAAACAGGATGAATGGATGTATGAATAAACCAGCCTTTTATCTGGCCAAACATTCCTATGGAAGTAAAAGATACATTCCCCATTTTTTTATAGACAGACCTGGGATGCCTGAGCATTAATCTCCATACGGCTCTCCTGAGGTATCCCGGCAGATGGTAATAAAGCCTTTCACTCAGGCTTGTTTTTCTGTTTATTACAATGGAACTGCCTGATAATACTTCTTCTTTTGCAGATTCAATCTCTTTTGTTATATCTTGAATACTCTTTCTGTCTGCCTGTTCGATTACAAGGGGTATCGGAACTTTTGTGCCCTGCAGGGTCTTTTCAACAAGGAGCGAAACGTTTATATCCTCAAAAATGATTTTCTTTTTCTTTCCGTATAAAAATGCCGATGCCTCACTGTGCTCTTTCAGTGCCAGGCTTACGGCCTTAAGGAGCCAGCCGGTAAAAGAAATCCTGGAGCCCTGAAGTTTTAATGATTTAATTTTAAGCCGGCTCTCAGTAACATCACATTCAATTAAAGCGTACATGTGATGCTTTTCTTTTCCGATTGCGCCAACGTCGATGGTTGCAATTCTTGTGGCCGGAAATTCGCGTATGCTGTATTCTGTCATGAGTTTTATTGCCGGAAATTATTATATATTTCTGTACGAAAATATGGAAATTCCGGATAAAGTCCTATCGGGGCAGGGAAGTGAGGCCATTGACTATTAGCCGGAGTGTGGATAATTTATAACAGAGCCATTCATTGAAATAAACTAATTGCTGATTATCAGGTATCCCCAAAAAGGAATTATTGAAAACCCACAAATTCTATATAGAGGTATAAATGGAAACTGCAACAATAATCCATGGCAAAAAAGAACTTCCGTCTTTAACTGTATTGAAGGCTCTTCTCACCTGCGGGATACTCTATCCCTTGCTTTACATATTTGCCGATATTCTGGGAACACTGATCTATGAAGGCTACGATTATACTTCACAGAATATCAGCGAGATTCTTGCAATTGGTTCGCCGGCAAGGCATGTCGTCCTTCCTCTTTTTAATTTTTCGGACCTTCTGCTGCTTGCTTTTGCAATCGGCGTTTTTGAATCAGCCGGGCAGAAGCGTATGCTGAAAATAGCTGCAGTCCTTCTAGCCTTTTGCGCAATAACAGGCGCCCTAACATCTTTGTTTTTCCCTATGAACCTCCGTGATGCCCCGAAGACATATTCCGATACAATGCACATAATTTTAACCAGTATTCTGGTGCTTATCATACTTGGTTCAATAGGAACAGGGGCCTCTGCACTCGGAAAACAATTCAGATGGTACTCAATCATCACAATTGCAGTGCTGTTCACCTTTGGTGCACTTACAGGGATGCAGGGCCCCAGGATCGGGACCGGAGCGCCCACGCCATGGATGGGAATAACCGAGCGCGTTAATATTTACGGCTACGTAATATGGGTCCTGGTCTTTGCGGTTAATCTCCTGCGGAATGAGAATGAGAAAAGAGAAGAGATAAAACTGAATCTTTGAGCCAGGCCCTCTTTAGTGAAGCCATTTATAATTATGGCCCCGGCTTAAGTCCGGGACCTTAATTATTATCCTGCTCCGGGAAGTTCTGTATCTCCATCCGTGATAATACTCCAGCAAGAGGAGTAAACAAATTCTATGCTCTTTTAATCTGTACTGGCGGATGGACATCTTTCTTCCTGCCAATCCTGAATGCCAGTAAAGATGAAATTACAATTGACCCCATATAGATAGCCAAAAAGCAGTAGATGAAGACTCATTCGGATTTTACAGGTAGCTTTTGCTGTCAGGGAGCCTAAAGAAAAATTAAATAAGTGATAAATTTTCGGTGGATATGTAGCCCCGGGTTAGATAAATTTATCTAAAAGATATTGACCGGTTTTGGCAAAAGTAATTCTTTTTGGAAGCAGGTGTTAAAATGAATGATCTGACTTTGGATAATGAAGTAATGTACCAGGCGCTGCTGGATAAAGACAGCAGGTATGAGGGGATATTCTTTGTCGGCGTAAAGACTACAGGAATATTCTGCCGCCCAACATGTACGGCAAGAAAACCGAAAAAGGAGAATACCGAGTTTTTCAGTACATGTAAAGAGGCCCTTACAAACGGCTACAGGCCCTGCAGAATATGCCACCCTATGGAGCAGAAAGGGGACGTGCCGGATTATATAAGGAAATTCCTGAAAGAGCTGGAATTAAATCCGCATGTACGGATCTCTGACTCGTTTATCCGTGAAAGACTTATAGATCCCAATAAACTCCGCAGATGGTTTAAGAAAAATCACGGAATTACTTTTCAATCCTACCAGCGCCTCTTAAGGATAAACAGGGCAATAGGGAATATTAAATTTGGCGATAATGTGGCTGAGGCAGCAATGGAAAACGGATATGATTCTCTGAGCGGATTTCAGGAGGCGCTTAAAAAAGCTGCAAATATCACCCCTAAGGAAAGCCAGCATAAAACAGTAGTGACAATGACAAGAATTGCCACAAAGCTTGGGCCCATGATCGCCGGTGCAACAGAAGAGGGAATTTGCCTTCTGGAATTTGCAGACAGAAGGATGATTGAGACTGAACTGAAATACCTGGAAAGAATTCTTAATGCAGTGACCCTGCCGGGTGAAAGCACATATTTCAAGGAGCTGAAAAAAGAGCTGGATGAATATTTTGAAGGGGTAAGGAGGACGTTTGATCTCCCGCTTGTCCTATCAGGATCGGACTTTCAGAAAAAGGCCTGGAAAGCACTCCTGGAAATTCCATACGGAGAAACAAGATCCTACAAGCAGCAGGCAATGAAAATTGGATTTGAGAAGGCTGTAAGGGCAGCAGGGCGTGCAAACGGTGAGAACCGGATTGCCATCATAATTCCTTGCCACCGCGTAATTGGGGAAAACGGAAACCTGACCGGCTATGGCGGAGGCATATGGAGAAAGCAGTGGCTGCTGAAGCATGAGAAGGAAAATAAATGAACCAGACTATTAAAAATAGAAATCCCGGCAGACAATACCGGGATTCATTAAACTGATTCAGCAATCAGAGCTTACTTTGCCTCTTCCGCCATCTGCTCAATCTCTTCCCTGAGAGTCCCGGGCTTTTTAAGGAGCATCCTGCGCCACTGGATTATGCTCTCAATAAGAAGCCATACAACCATCAGTATCAGAGCTGCCGAGAGGCTGGCAAGCAGATATAACTCTTTGGGCAGATAGTTTGAAAATATATTTATGAATGCTGCCGAAAGCGTAACTACAGTTACCAGTACCATGGGGATCAGCGTAATCCATATGTACTTCTCTTTCCCGGTCCTGATTAAGAATGTAGTTCCTACGGCAAAAGCTATAATTGCCAGCATCTGGTTTGCAGTCCCAAATAAGGGCCAGATTGTAGATACGTTGCCTGTGTAAAGCAGGTAGCCCCATGAGGCTGAAATTGCAGCCGAGAAGAAAAGAATATTGCCCCACCTGTTTCTGTGCGCCAGTGGTGCCCATGCATGCCCGAAGAGATCCTGCAGTAAATACCTTCCAATTCTCGTTCCGGCATCAATTGTTGTGAGTATGAAAAGAGCCTCAAACATGATGCAGAAGTGATACCAGTATTTCATCAGAAAACTCAGTCCCGGAATCTTATAGAAAACATAAGTCATACCAACTGCAAGCGAAACCGATCCGCCCGGCCTTCCGGCAAGATTTTCACCAACCAGCGAAGAAAGCATCGGAAGCTCTGCGGGATTCATGTGCAGCTTGTCGAAAACTGCGGGAAGCGAATTTATTGCAAAGTAATCTGATGTCGGAAGAACTGTTGCGGCTATTAAAGCCATGAGGCCAACGAAGGCTTCAAGGAGCATGGCACCGAACCCTATGGGCAAAATGTCCTTTTCACTGCTTATAAGTTTCGGCGTGGTGCCCGAGCTCACAAGGGAGTGGAAACCGGATAATGCGCCGCATGCAATAGTAATGAATAAAAACGGGAATACCTTGCCCGGAATAACCGGCCCGCCGCCTCCTACAAACTGTGTTACAGCCGGCATCTTAAGGTCGGGATGTACTATGATTAAACCAATAGTAAGTATAAAAATTACACCCAGCTTCATGTACGTACTTAAATAATCCCTCGGCAATAGAAGTAGCCAGACGGGAAGCGCTGCTGCCGTGAACCCGTAAATAGCCAGAATGACCGAAAGCTCCTTATCGTTAAAAGTAATAATCTTTGCCCACGCCATCTGCTGAACAAACGGTCCTGCAATGACGCCGAACATGACTAAAGACATGCCGATAACTGTTGCCTCTCCGATTTTCCCCGGCCTTAAATACTTCAGGTAAATGCCAATTAAAATGGCAACGGGAATTGTGAACCCCACGGTAAAAGTGCCCCATGGAGAATTCTTCAGCGCGTTTACTACAGGAATTCCAAGGCCTGCCATTGAGATTATGAGAATAAAAATTACGGCAAAGGATGTCAGGAGTCCTATCCTTCCGTTAAGAAGTGACTTCGCAATTTCGGCAATCGACTGCCCGTCGTGCCTTACGGAAGCGAACAGGATTACCATGTCATGGACGGCTCCGGCAAATACAGCTCCAATCAGTATCCAGAGCGTGCCGGGAAGATATCCGAACTGTGCTGCAAGTACAGGTCCTATTAGAGGTCCGGCGCCTGCAATTGCGGCAAAATGATGGCCTAATAAAACGAGGCGGTTGGTAGGGACGTAATCCCTTCCGTCGTTATGAGCTACAGAAGGGACCTTTCTCTTTGGGTCGACTACAAGGACCTTGGCCGCTATAAAGGCACCGTAATACCTGTAAGCAATTATAAGTATAAGAGCAGCTATAATAATAAGTACGACCGAATTCATATAAACTCCGTCTATTTTCTAATTTGGGAACATCAGTCTTAGAGAAAATCCCGTAGAATCAGAGCCTGGAATTGCCGGCAGTTGATGCGGAATAATAAAGAACAGTACAACAAAAATAATAATTAAATATAAAAATGTCAGACAAAATTCCGGCCTCGCGGGCTCTTTTCCAAAAGATGAAATTGTGCCCGAAATGTATTGTATTAATTTTACATGATGTATATTTTTCAATTGGCTTAAGAAGAAAATAATTCACAGGCGGTTAATGCGTGAGGCTGTTATATGATTATTCGTGAAATAAATTCAAAGTCCATATTATCCCCATCAAAAATTTATAACTATGTCATAAACCCATATGTGGGCTGTCAGTTCGGCTGCAGGTACTGCTATGCGCGTTATATGAAGAAATTCACAGGGCATTCGGAACCATGGGGCGAGTTTGTGGACATCAAGATTAACGCTCCGGAACTGCTTGCAAAAGAAATTAAGAAAAAGAAGAAGGATCAGGTTTGGATAAGCGGCGTGTGCGACCCGTATCAGCCGCTGGAAGCAAAATATAAATTAACCAGGCAGTGCTTAGAAATACTGGCCGGTAACGACTGGCCTGTCGTAATACAGACGCGTTCAAAATTGGTCCTCAGGGATCTTGACATAATAAGTAAGATGAAGGACTGCCACGTGGGACTGTCAATAACAACGGCAGACGATAAAATCAGAAAAATATTTGAGCCTACGGCAACTCCGATTAAGGACAGGATCAATACACTGAAGGAACTTCATGATGCGGGCGTCAGGACTTATTCAATGATTGCGCCCATATTGCCGGGCGCTGAAAATCTTATTGAAATGCTGGAGGGAAAAGTTGATTATATTTATGTCGACCGTATGAATTACGATTATGCCAATGCTATTTACAGGAAAAATAATTTAGAAAGGTATTTGGATGATGAATATTTTGAGGCGGTAAGCCAGGACATTGCCGCTAAGGCACGAAAATCGGGTATAGATTGCCGCATAGTTTTTTAATGTGCCGGTGTGTGTGGGCAGAAAAGTATTTCCCCCGGAAGCTCCCCCAAAAAGCCAGCCCATTTTTATCCGGATCGGGCTGTGGCATAAATAAAAGGTATTTTGTAGATTAAGGCCTTAAGTTTATCGAATTGATCAGAAATTAGAAATCCATATTCCCGGAAAGCAGTTTCCAGTCAGGATAAAAATACCGATGCGTCAATTCAGCACAATACATACAATCATATTGTTAATTGCTTTAACATATGCTCAGAATTACTGCCAGCCTAACAGCATAGCTGATTACAAAGGTCCCAAAAAATCTTATGAAAATACTCTCCCCATAGTTATCGGGTTCGATGACAATTATATTGACGAATGGTATAAAATAAGGGATACTCTTAAATATTACGGAGTTAAGTGCACATTCTTTGTATCCGGGTTCAGCATGCTTAACAAAAGGGAGATTGAAGAGCTTAAAACCCTTCAGAAGGAAGGCCATGAGATAGGATGCCATTCAAAAACGCATGCTGATGCAGAGAGCTATGTAAACAAATATGGAATAGATAAATATATTGCAGATGAGATTATTCCTGAGATAAAGGCAATGGCCAGGTCGGGCATCCATCCGGTTTCATTTGCTTATCCCAACGGCAGCAGGAATATGAAGCTGGACAAAGCGCTTCAGGATTACTTCAAGGTCATTCGAGGAATAACGCTGTATCCGAGACCGCAATTTAATCAATCCAACATTGTAAACGGGCTGGGTATAGACGATAATTTCTTCCCGATTGACTATATATTCAAAGAACTTGAGCGCGATTATAACAAAGGGCAGTTCGTAATTTTGTTCGGGCATACGCCGACAGTAAGGCCGTTTGCAGCCCCGCGTTTTTATACCAGCATCGACAGGCTTGTTAAAATTATCCGGAAAGCTAAAACCCTGGGTTTCAGGTTCTGCAAAATTTCGGAGCTCGCAGCGCCCTCGGGCGGCACATCATTGGCCTCCAAAACCAACTAGCTGGATTTATTCAGGAAAAGTGAGGAGATTTAGCCGGAGCAGGACCCCTTGGGGCATGAGGCATATTTTCAGCAGTCCCGCTGCTGAAAACTGTAAAAGAGCCGGATACAGTGTAATTTTAGTGAAAATACCCGGATCCGTAAGTAACGGATCCGGGTATAAAGAAATGTCTTATTAGTTTAATTTGCCTGTTGCTGCATCGTTTTTCATTTTTTCGTTTGCAACAATTCCTATTTCAACACGTCTGTTCTTTGCGCGTCCTTCAGGAGTGTCATTTGAAGCTACAGGATTGCTTTCGCCTTTTCCTACTGTTGTAAGCCTTGAGCTTGAAACACCCAGTGTGGTTACATAATCAGAAACTGCCTTTGCGCGTTTTTCAGAAAGCTTCTGGTTTAACGCTTCCGAGCCTGTATTGTCTGTATTTCCTTCAATTATTACGTTAGTATCAGGATATTTCTTGAGTACATCGGCCAGTTTCTGGACACTTTCTTTTGCCTTTGGCTGCAGCGATGCAGAGTTAACAGCAAAGAGAATGCCTGAATCGAAAGTTATGTTGATGCCTTCACCGACGCGTTCAACTTTTGCATCTTCAATTTTCTTCAGTTCTTCGGCCTGTTTGTCCATATTATGGCCAATAAGAGCACCGGCTGTACCGCCTACAACGCCGCCTATAATGGCACCTGTAGTTGTGCTGCCTGCTGCGTGGCCTATAATTCCGCCAATAAGAGCTCCTGCGCCAGTGCCTATTGCACCGCCTTTAACAGTGTTGCTTGCTCCGCACCCTGCCCATGCAAATAAAGATACGGCAATAAATAATGTCATAATTTTCTTCGTCAAGTTCATAGCATACCTCATTTAATTGTATATAAGAAGTTAATGAAATAATAACCGGGGCTTTTACGTTCACCCCAAAAGATATTGAGTTAGGTAAACAATCTTTTTATGACCTTAATTTTACTACTAATCTGAAAAAACTTCAAATATGTTTTATGATTGTCAAGTATTTATGCCTCGTTAATTTGCGGCAGTAAGCATTTGCTATAGGGGGAAATGATTAGAAATTATCTCCTAAAGTGCAGATTTATGATATGACATAAGGCCGGTTCCAGGCAGAACCGGCCCATTTTTTTGAAATATTCTTATAACCCGAAGGGATTTGAGCCTCCGCCTAAAGCCCTGCGAGCTTATAAAATGTTCAGACTGTATATCCTGTGCTGCTTATTATTTTGCTGCTGATCTTTTTGCTTCCGTTGTAATCTGTTCGGGATAACCCATCAGTTCCAAAAGTTTTATGGCATTTCCGGAAGAGCAGGGACCTTCCTTGATCCTGAAATCAAAATAATACTTTTCGCCTTCCACCTGTTCATTAAAGTGATACATCGAAAAACTATTATTCAGCAGGTCCTGAAGCTCAATATCATGTGTTGTAACCAGTACCAGGTTACTATCAGATAGCTGCTTAAGTACAGCGGCGGAGATCCCAAGCCTTTCAACAGTGTTAGTCCCTCTGAAAATCTCGTCTATTATAAAAAGATATTTCTTCCCGGTTTTGCTGAGCCTTATGAATTTTTGGATCTCTTCAACTTCCGCAAAATAGTAACTCTTTGAGTTCTCAATGCTGTCTTCGATCTTTATGGAAGATTTTACAATCAGTTTTGGGATTACTGCTCTTTTGGAAAGAGTAAAACCAAGCGTTTGGGAAAGAATAATGTTAACCCCTATGCATTTAATAAACGTGGTTTTGCCGGCCATATTTGATCCCGTAATCAAAGCTGAGCGGCTTAATCCGATTATGGAGTTCGGTACCGCCTCATCAAGCAAAGGGTGATAAACCTCGTCGAAGGATATTGAATTTCCTGAAATAAATTCAGGCCTTGAATAAAAAGGGATGCTGCTGATGTAGGACGCGATTGAGATATGGGCATCCAGGCTTGCCACGGCGTCAAAAACCTCTTTAAGTTCAGCTTTGTACCTGTATAATTCAATTACAGATTTAGTATATGCCACAAGATCGAACAGGCAGAACATGTTTAAATATTCAATAACTATTTGCGCAAAAGCATCAAGCTGCGTTTTATCAATTACCAGGTGAGAGACTTTTTTGTTAAGCTTTTTCAGAATCCCTGAATGCTCTTTAAGAACGGAAAGCTGTTCAATTTCTGATTCAGTTACCATATTGGAAAGCTCATAAGCTGAAACAATCAACTTCTTCAGGTTGGAAAAACCGATAAAGGATTCAGCAATTCCTGAAGAATATGTTTTGGTTATTATCAGGTTAAGAACTGACATAAACAGTACAGCAAAAAAGAAAGTGCTGTTATAGAATGCTGCCAGAATAGAAAGAACTGAAAGAGCTGAGGACAAATAAATCAGCAGGGGATACTTAGGAATGACGGGCTTTTCACCCAGGAGAAGACTTATAATAAAGTAAGTATCGTCACTTCGGATTCTCAGCAGGGCAAGCTGTATTTTTTCTCTGACAGCCCGATTTTCTTTGAACAGGTTTATCTGTTTGTAACGCTTATTGAGTATTTCATCATTCTGCTCATATTTATGGAGTAAATGATAGAGATACTGTCTTCCCGGGCCGCTGATATTCCTGTCAATTACGGAGTAGACATCATTAAGATTCAGGTCCGCCCAGGTCTTATCATCCACATAATCATCCCCGGAATCCTTACAGACCAGTTCATGATAATTTTTTATAAGATCGAAATTTGGAATTCTTTCCAGTGGCAGGCCCCAGATAGATCTTAACTTTTCCAGCTTATGTTTACGGGTAAATCTTTTTAGATTTAAGACAGATAGTATTGCTGCATTAATATTGTACATTTTATAAAATTTGTGGCTATGGGAATTCAGAATGTTTGTGAATTTAGTCAAATTTCAGGTGATTCTGAAATCTTTTTCTTCGCTTAGTGGAGATTCAACGGAAGTATCAAGAATTCCGTGTAATTGATTAAATGTTGAAACTATAAAATTATACCTCTTAGTGGAAAGGAGGGATATAATTAGGACGGAAGTATTAGGTATCCTTAGATTTTTATTAACTTATTAAAGGAGAAAATAGTGATTTTGTCAGATAAATGCAGAATAATATTTAAGGCATTTTTCAGGCTGTAAATCAATTAAAGTGCTTTTTTAATATCTTAGATTGAGGATAATGACCCGGCTGTTAGAGCCGGGATTTTTCAAGCTCTTTATTGCCATCAATAAATTTAAGATTGAATTTGAAACTGTCAATTTTCCATCCGTCCTGCAGCTTTAACAAATGAAAATCATAACTGCCCACAAAAACTCGTGTATTATTTTCTGAAGGGTTCGGCAAATAGTGGTAAGCAATTCCATAACAGAATACATCAGCCTGATCTCCATTGAGATCTATCAAAAAGTTTCCCATTTGATGATGGATTGCCTTAAGCTCTTTCAGCCCTGTTTCCCATCCATCTGTTATTTGCCCGGGACTGACCCTCTGTGCTTCGCCGGTCATGTCGAATAGGACGCTTGGGGCAAAGCACTCACGGACTTTGTTCCAATTGCGCTTATCCGTATTGATTACCATTAAGTTTATGACTTGGATTATTTCGTCCTTTGCAATAAGATCAGCCAATGCTTTTTCCATAAATGTTCTCCTGTATTTGTTTGGAATAATATATAATATGCATAATAGCATTCTAAAGCTATACGGCAGAGTTGATTTATTTGAAATACGCCGGATAGGATGGAAGAGCATTTGCCAGCAGGAAACCTTTGTCCCTTTTAAAATAGCAAAAGCCCATTTCTGGGCTTTTATGCTGGTATCCCCTATTATATGACGTTAGAACCTGTTTGCTTTCTGTTGAATTAAATTTACCAAATGTATTTAGAAATGATTTCCTATAGGGTATTACTCCCATTTCCATTTCGAGGGATTCCATGTGCTTGCATTTTCTTCTGTAAATATTGGATCAATAAATATTTTGATTTTATTTACCGCTTCCGAAAAATTATAGCCGGGGTTCAATTTGCTCCGGCTCAGAAATACTTTCCACATATCCTTCCTCTGAGGATCCTCCTTAAACTCACTGCTGAAAACTAATTCACGCTTTTCAATATCTGTTCCCCTGTTACTGAATGTTGCCATTAACGCATTCTTCAGGCTATCTTTTTTGAAATTATAGAAATCAGCAAAATAGATTATATCATAAACATCTTTAACTCTGCTGGTGAATAAATTTATAGAAACCATAGCCTCAAATTTTTCTGCCAAAGCTGATTCAATTGAATAGGCTTTTAGCCGTGGGGCAGGGAAGTCAAGCAAAGCGGGGAAAATCAGATCTGCCGGACCAGGTACTATCTTGTCATCAAACCCGATGTCAATTTGAAGTCTTTCCCGTATATTCAGCAAAAATGCATCAATCTTTACTCTTACTCCATGATAGTTCCCATCCTCGGCAATAATTTCTGTTCTAATATTTTCATAATCAAAAACCAGTCCGTCCTCATATCCAACTTGTAATATCTCTTTGAAAATTGCTTTAATATCTTTCTCGTCATTAGAAATCGAGCTGCCAAGAAAATCAATATCTTTGGTGGGCCTTAGGCGGCTTATATCATAAGCAATAAAAAGAAGTGCTCCTTTCAGAATAAAACTATTCCCATAAACAGACTTGGAAAGTCGGTAGAGAAATCTTTCCTGTACGTATTGTCTAATTATGCTTTGAAATTCCTTCCCAGACTGAAGGGAAACATTTCTTAGTCGCTCCCGGACGGAAGCAGGAATATTGCTTATTGATCTCGGTTATTTCATTAAATCATACCCTTTAAATAAGGAGCAATTTTTTCTTTTATGCCGCAAATAACTGAATACTGGGCGAGCCTGCTTATATCTTTCTTGCGTTCACGCATGTAGTTTTTAAGTGATTCAATAGCAACATCTTCGCCGGTTTTATTTATATATCGAAAAAGGTCTATTATAGTTTTTTCTTTATTATAGATCTTGATAAGGCCGCTTTTTGTATTCATTTCTTCAATGCCGGTACTGTAAAATTTATCAGTCCAGTAATAGACTTTAGTTGGAGGATAGTCGAGCTTGAATTTACTTGTATTATGAGGCACTGCTACATAAATCTCGGAAGGATTGAATGTGGTTAGGTCATAATAGGCAGCTGCTGAAAGCAGACAGATTACAGCTCTTTTATTAGCATTACATACATCGGCAAAACTTTCGTGTTCATCCCAGGGATAATTGTTAAGTTTATAAAGACCGGGAGAAACTTTTGTAAGCAGTCCCTCTTGAACTGCTTTTGAGATTTGGCGTGTTTGGATACCAGATCTCTTCAGCTCTTCCATACGGGAGTAACCATTGTTGCGGATAAAAATATTTTGAAGCTTATTCATATTGTTCTGCTTGATGCGTTTGCAAGGCAAATATACGAAATATGCCTTAAAAAAGAATCATAATTTTAAGTGCAATTTAAAAAATTGATAATTGACAGTATGCCAGATATAAAGTTTGTTGGAAACAAAAAGGTATGCTTTAAAATGATAAAAGCCCATTTCTGGGCTTTTTCGTTGTACCCCCGAGAGGATTCGAACCTCCGACCTGCGGTTTAGGAAACCGACGCTCTATCCTGCTGAGCTACGGGGGCAGATAGATAAATTTTAATGTAAACCCTTCGAAATCTCCTTCGAACCTCCGTCCCGAAAGCTTTCGGGATTGGGAAACCGTCAATTTCATTGATTACGGGGGTATTTTGCAGAATTTTTCTAATTCAGGTTATTAATATAACCAATTTTGGGCATTAATAAAATAAAAAATGGATTCTTATAGAATTGAAATTTCAAAGCCTGCCGAAAACTCGCGGCAGGCTTTGAAACTTTCTATTCAGTCCGGAAAGCACACCGGACCTGACCCACCTCCATAGGGGGCGGGAAGCTGGATAGTTTTATACTTGCCGTGGTATATAAGTTCTGTTGTTATGGTAACATTCTGCCCCGTGAAATCATCGTTGAAAAGAGATATACCCTGCCGGCTGAATTCCTTTACCAGACCTATACTGTCTGCAAACCACAGCGTAAGCGTATCCTTCCCCTGGGACATTGCTCTCCTTAATGTCTGATAAGTTATTCCGTTTACCGTTATTGTTTCCCTGGTAACCTCATTTTCAGCGTACTGGTGCTTAAAGAGGGGGAAGAGCCCTTCAGGGGGATTGTCTCCCAGTGAGTAAATTACTCCGGCGCTGTCTTTTATACCTAATACTGAAGCATACGAGGTGCTGTCGGCAATCCTTCCCAAAATAGCCTTGAAATCGCCTCTTCTGAATGAGTAGGTCCCGATGCTCATGTAAAATGTCACGAGGCTTTTCCCGTCTTTGCTTAGGGCGTTCGATGAGTATCTCCAGGTGTTGGATTGATCAGTAGGGAAGTAATCGCCCGAAATGAGTGGGGCTTCTTTGGGCCCTGTGGGCTCATCTTTTGAACATCCCGGAATGAGAAAAAGAAATGTGCTTAAGGCTAAAAGAATCTTGAGTGCGCCGGTTTTCATTTTATCCCTTTTTTGTATATGTGTGCCCTTTTTGGGCTGCAGCTTAAAAATTAAAAAGACTGAATGAAATTTTGGAAAACCAAACGGCATTGTCAAGTAATTTACGGATAACCCTGCCCGGGTTCCGAATCCGATTTTCCCTTTTTTTTGAAAAAGAAAAAACGCAAGCGATGAGGCTTCAGCGCTTGCATTCTTCTTCTTATTATTAATATATTCTTCTGTTGTGACTGATTTTTTTTGCTTTGGACTGTATTGGATCATGTCTATAACAATACCGGAACCGGCATTAATGACCTTAAAATTGTTTGAATTTGAGCCGTTTTCAAGGGAATTGGCGCAATTTAAACCTGTCTCAAAACCCGTCTCAATTTTTGCAAAAACCGTGTCTCTGAATTTAAGCATGATTTTTCTTAAGATTTTGACGCAGTAATCCATAACGCCTCCTGTTGAGGGAATAATGTGGACGGATCCTTTAAGTCTGCTCCTGGAGTGCCTGAGGAAATTTTGCATGATTATTTAACATTACTGTAAAAAGGTAAGCATAATTTTTACAAAAGTAAGTGAGACAGGTCACAGAAAATCAGCTTCCGGAAGCTGTCTTACACAGAACACGGAATCCGCTGCCCGTGTGCCGGGGATGGGCAGGTGGGTCAATCCCTGAACTTTATTGTGAAATGAAGTTAAAATATCGGCGATTTAAATTGCTTTTACTCAAGCTTCTTTATAATTTTGAACATGTATTTTTATTAACGAGAGGAGGAATAATGACTACAATTGTTGATGTTATCGGAAGGGAGATATTGGATTCCAGAGGCAACCCTACTCTGGAGGTTGAAGTTGAACTTGAATCTGGCGTTGTAGGCCGTGCTGCTGTTCCAAGCGGCGCTTCTACAGGCGAACACGAAGCAGTCGAATTAAGAGACGGTGATAAATCACGCTATATGGGTAAAGGTGTTCTTAAGGCAGTTGAGAACGTTAATGACAAGATCGCTGACGAAATCATAGACTTTGATGCTCTCGATCAGGTCGGTATCGACCAGTTCTTAATCGAACTCGACGGCACACCAAATAAATCAGTCTTCGGCGCTAACGCAATCCTTGGCGTTTCAATGGCTTGCGCTAAAGCTGCTGCTGCTGCACTTGGACTTCCTTTGTACAGGTATTTAGGCGGCGTTAACGCACGCACTCTGCCTGTTCCAATGATGAACATCCTTAACGGCGGAAAGCATGCAGATAACAACGTTGATTTCCAGGAATTCATGATCATGCCTGCAGGTGCTCCGAACTTTGCAGAGGCCCTCAGAATGGGTACTGAAACTTTCCATTCACTCAAATCAGTACTCAACAAGAAAGGCTACAACACTGCTGTCGGCGATGAAGGCGGATTTGCTCCTAACCTTAAATCAAACGACGAGGCTCTGGAAGTAATCCTTGAAGCTATTACTAAAGCCGGATACAAACCGGGAACAGATATCTTCCTGGCACTCGACGTGGCTTCCAGCGAAATGTTCCAGAAGGAAAGCAACAAGTACCAGCTCTTCAAATCAGACAAGTCTGAAAGAACAGCCGCACAAATGGTTGACTTCTATTCAAACTGGGTACGCCAGTATCCTATCGTTTCAATTGAAGACGGCCTCGATGAAAACGACTGGGAAGGATGGTCAATGCTTACTGAGGCTCTCGGCAACAAGATCCAGCTCGTTGGCGACGATCTTTTTGTAACCAACACAGAACGCCTTGAAACCGGTATCGAAAAGGGTATTGCTAACTCAATCCTTATTAAGGTTAACCAGATCGGTACTCTTACCGAAACCCTCGACGCTATCGAAATGGCTAAGAGAGCAGGCTATACAACCGTTATCAGCCACCGCTCAGGCGAAACTGAAGATACTACAATCGCCGACATCGCTGTTGCTACTAACGCAGGACAGATCAAAACTGGCTCCGCTAGCCGTACAGACAGAATTGCCAAGTACAACCAGCTCCTCAGAATTGAAGAGGATCTGGATACTACTTCAATATTCCTCGGCCTTGCAGCCATCAATTGCGTTGTTGAATAACTGACACAATATATGTTCTTTGAGGCGCCTGAGCAATCAGGCGCTTTTTTGTCTCTGGACAAACCGGCTGAAACTGAAAATTTATAACACAGCTTCTTTGTCCCACTAAATTATTTTCCAATAATCAGGGGTCGCTATGCCAGAGAATGTTCTTCAAAGCTGCAATAATCTGATCAAAAAAAATAATATTGAGATAATCGACTTAAAAACAATCGACCTTTCGGGTCGCCTGCACCACATTTCACTTCCTTTTTATCCCGGACTTTTAACAAAACTTATGAACGAGGGCGTCGGCTTCGACGGCTCCAGCTTCGGCTTCAGCAAGGTGGAAAACAGCGATATGATCATGATACCGGACCTGGAAACCGCTGTTATTGATCCTTTCCGCGAGGCTCCGACTTTAAGCTTTTATTCACACATAGTTCTAACTGACGGCAAACGCACACCGTTTTCACAGGACGGGCGCTTCCTGGCCAAGAAAGCCGAAAAGCTGCTCAAGGAAATTACGGGCGCCGATAAATCGCTCTGGGGTCCTGAATTTGAATTTTATATCTTCTCCAAGGTCGAATACGATACGCGCACCTCTTCTTCATTCTACAGGGTGGAGCATGCAGAGGAATTCTATAAAAGAGCCTACCATGCGGCTAACCCGTTTGATGTTTACGACGACTTCCGTGACGAGGCCTCGAAGCTTCTGCAGAGGTTCGGAATTAAAGTAAAATACCACCACCACGAGGCCGGCGAACGCGGTCAGCAGGAAATTGAAACTTATTTCCACGACCTGCTTTCAACGGGCGATAATATTGTTACAAGCAAATACGTGCTCTTTAACCTCGCGCGCCAGAAGGACCTTTTTATTACTTTTATGCCGAAGCCGATGTACCAGCAGGCAGGCAACGGCATGCACCTGCACATGTTTCTAACCAAAAACGGGAAGAACGCTTTCTACAAAAAAGGCGAGTACGGAAACATCAATGAACTGGGGCGCTTTTTCATTGGCGGAATGCTCAGGCACGGGCCTGCTCTTTCTGCCTTTACAAACCCCAGCACCAATTCTTATAAGCGCCTCGTGCCGGGCTTTGAGGCTCCCGTGGCACTCACGTATGGACAGGGAAACCGCGCCGGTGCAATCAGAATACCCAAGTACGTTACAAACCCCGAAGAAACCCGTTTTGAATACCGCCCGCCCGATGCAACTGCAAACCCTTATCTCTGCATCACGGCAATGCTCCTTGCGGGTCTGGACGGCGTGGTAAATAAGATCGATCCGGTCAAGGAAGGCTTCGGCCCTTACGACAAGAATATAGATGAAGGCTGCAAGGACAGCATTCACTTCCTGCCCAGAAACCTCTCTGAAGCGCTCGACGCACTGGATCTCGATAACGAATTCCTGAAGCGCGGAGGTGTCTTTACAGATGAGCTCCTTCAGCAGTGGGTAAAGCTCAAACAGGAAGAGATCAAGTCCATAGGCACTATGCCGCATCCGTTTGAATATAAGATGTACTTTAATCTGTAGGCAGAGGTTGAGGTTAAGGTTGAGGTTTAGTAAATTAGCGGGCCGGAGATCTATTGCTTCGGCCTCTAATTCATAATTCAACATTCATAATTCATAATTATTTCCCCGATGTCGTACACAGGTGAACTAAGTGCTCTTATAACTGCCATACTCTGGTCGTTTACGTCAATATTCTTTTCCGAAGCTTCAATTCGCGTTGGATCATTCCAGGTAAATATAACAAGGCTCGTCCTTGCGTCCATATTCCTTATTGCCACAATTGCTTTAACGGGGCTGTCTCTCATGCTTTCGGCCTCCCAGATATTCTATCTTGCCGTAAGCGGACTTATAGGGCTCATATTCGGCGATACATATTTATTCAAGGCATACCAGCATATAGGAGCGCGACTAAGCCAGCTTTTGATGGCATCTTCGCCTGCAATGACTGCAGTCATGGCTTATTTCTTTTTGGGTGAACATTTTTCAGTCTGGGGAATTGTCGGAATTGTTGTAACGCTTACAGGCATCTCAATGGTCGTAATGGAGAAGAACGAACAGCCCATTGCCAAATACACTATCAGCAGGATCGGAATTTTCTACGGCATAATGGGGGCTCTGGGGCAGGCGGCTGGAATTATCTTTGCCAAACTGGCCTTTCAGGAAGGGGATATAAACGGATTTGTTGCCACTTTCATCAGAATATTTGCTTCAGTTGTGGTAATACTTCCGGCAGGAATAATCTTTAAGCGTTATAAAAATCCTCTCAGGGTTTTTTCATCTGACAGGAAAGCCTTTGCATACACTACTGCGGGTTCCATTCTTGGTCCTTACCTCGGCATTACATTCAGCCTTATAGCTGTTGCAAAAACAAATGCCGGAATAGCATCAACCATAATGTCCACTTCGCCAATTATCATGCTTCCGATGATAAAATATTTTTACAAGGAAAAGCTTTCATGGAAGTCTATACTGGGGGCATTTGTTGCCGTAAGCGGTGTGGCAATTTTGTTCCTCAGGTGAGAAGTCAATTAAAAATTAAAAATTAAAAATTAAAAATTAAAAATTAAAAATTAAAAGCCCGGACATCTGATATCCCCGGGCTTTTTTATTGGTTAGTTTTTGAATAGGCTCAAATCGGGTTTGTATTTTCTGGGTCTCGAAATCTCGTAGTTGTAAATTACCTTCCCAAGGTTTTTTAAGAACGGAAGGCCTATCTGATCGTATTCATACTTGTCATCGTTAAATATCTCGTCACTGTTTACATAAATTACAGCCGTTACAAAGAATTCTACCTTTTTGTCAAAATCCACTATGTAGGCGTTGTCAGTAAGGTATCCGTAGGCCAGGCCTATCTTGTTGAAAATTCTTATGTTTGACGGAATGGTATCTTTCGTTCCCCCGTACATCAGGAATTTAACATTTGCATCGGGGTACTCTTTTAAGTCGTACTTCGGGTAATCGCTTTCCCTTCCAAGCATCGGCATGTACTTATACAAAAATTTGTAATCATCCTGTGTCAGGTTAAACCTTTCATCCTTAGGGAAGCTTTCAGGAAATATTACTCTTCTTAAAATTCCCTGCAGGCTTTCAACTGAGATGTAATTGCTGTATGTAAAATCCTTTGGCTTATTTATAAGGCTGTCTCCTGCCATAAAGCCGTTTCCCCTGAAAAGGGTAGGGAGGTCATTCTGATACTGGACCGGGTTAACCTGTCCGGGCTGCTCATAAATAATTTTGTCTTTGTCGTAGAATGTAAAGGGATTTGTGTGCCTGTTTTCTTCAGGTGACAGGGCAACTGAAACTCTGTGCTGGAGCTTCAGGTCCTTAAGCCCACGCTTCCAGAGCTCTTCGTTTAAGTATTTCTGTCCAACAAATTCATACGTCCTGTTAAAAGCGTCGTTGTCGCTTGCAAGGAAGATCTTTTTTATATAATGGGCAATAGAAGGAAGCCCGTCTTTTGAGCTCATGTCCTTCAGAACACGCGACTGTCCGGAGTAGGCGCTGTCAATTCTGAGGGATGTGTATTTATCAAGCCCCTTCATATTAAGCTCATTTAACTTCTGAAGCGAAAGCACGGCGCCTGCTATTTTAACCGAGCTTGCGGGATAGAAGTAACTGTTCTTATTCACATTGTATTTATACGTGGTAAAATGGGGCCTGTTCTTCCTGTCGCGGTCAACCTGCGTATAAAGGATCTGGACCTGGTATTTTGAAGGGTTTGCCGCCACTTCAGGAAACAGGCTGCTGTGTGCTTTTATAAGGCTGTCCAGGAGTGCTGCATTTTTATTCTGCGGAAAAGCTGCTCCTGAAGAAATAAGGACAAATAAAGTAATAAAGGAAAAGTATTTTTTCATGGTTAAAGTAGTAGTAAGTGATTAATAAACTGACATGAAAAATACTATTCCCTCAAATACGATCCAAGCCCTTTACTTCCCGTTAAGCAGCTTTCTGTATGTCGAATAGTCGCCGCGGCTGAAGCAGACGAAAATCACCTTTTCGATTGACGAGTTTTCTTCAAGGAATTCCTTTACCTCTTTTACTGCAATTCCGGCTGCGCGTTCAAAAGGAAAGCCGTAGACTCCCGTGGAAATTGAAGGGAAAGCAATAGTTTTAACTCCGTTTTGTTTTGCAAGCTTAAGTGAGTTACGGTAGCACGAGGCAAGAAGATTGTCTTCGTTAAAATCCCCGCCGCGCCATACGGGTCCCACCGTATGTATAACGTATTTAGCAGGCAGTTTGTATCCTTTTGTAATTTTGGCGTCTCCTGTAATGCATCCGCCGAGAGCCCTGCATTCCTCTTTTAGTTCGGGGCCCGCAGCTCTGTGGATTGCGCCGTCAACGCCTCCTCCGCCAAGGAGTGTTGTATTGGCGGCATTTACAATGGCATCCACGTGAAACTTTGTTATATCGCCTTCTTCAACTGTCATTTTATCCGTCATATAAACTCCCCATTTATCCGGTATTCAAAAATGTTAGTTGTATAAATTACGAAAATAAGACACTTCAAATCAATCCGGCATTTTACCCCGGGCTTTGCAGTCTGTCTCTATTTAATTTTTCATCACTCCTGAGTGCCTTCTGTTGAATTAATTACATACCGGGAACAAAGGAAATGTGAAAAATTCATCAATTTTATGCAAAAAGTGTAAATAATCTCAACATAACGGTGTAGAGAAATTAAACACTTCAATAATGCCCAAAACGGAATAAAAACGCGGTTTATGGGGGTTTCGCGGAACTGATGTAGAAATCTTCTACAAATATGCCGTTTTATGCCTGTTTTTCCGTTACCGTCTTAATTTCACATAAGTTATTTCATTGTAATTAGTTATGAGAATGCGAGTTTCGATATTGTGAAATGGTACACAATTTGTTGTATTATTTATATACAAAAAACACATTCATAACGAGGAATAAAATCATGGTCGCTTTATTTGTAGTTTCAACATTTGTTCTATTTATAGTAATAGACATTTTTGTGTTAAAAGCTCAGCGGAAGAACCATCCGGCCCTGGAGAAAACACCCGGCGCTGTTTTCAATAAAAGCAGCCTCGCTCATCCTGAATTGGTCTACGTTTCAAAAGGCCATACCTGGGCACAGAAGCTTCAGGACGGGACTGTTAAGGTAGGGGTAGATGATTTTGCGCTAAAGGCATTAGGAAGATTATCGGTTACCAAAATTGCTTCAGAACAGACTAAGGTAAAACAGGGAGATGTCATTCTTGAAGGCTCCTGCAGTAAAAATGTTTTCAAATTCAGAAGTCCCGTTGAAGGCACTGTAAAACTTGTCAACACTTCAATTCTGAACAAGACTCTTACAGAACCTTTTACAAATGGCTGGGGACTGGTTATCACTCCTTCCGACTGGGAGAAGAATAGTAAGTTGCTCAAAACCGGAGAATCACTTTCTGCTTGGCTGAAAGAAGAATTTAGAAGGATGAGAGATTTTATTGAAGTAAGTGCCGTTAAACCCGAGCTGGCAGGCGTTACAATGCACGATGGCGGTAACATCGTTGAAGGCGCAATTGCCAACATTGATCAATCAGGCATGGAAAACTTTGAAAAAGAATTTTTAACCTTCTAAATTTTGAGGACCATAATGAGTAAACAGAAAGGACTACTTTACGACTCGACCATGTGCGTCGGTTGCGGTGAATGCTATAACGCTTGCAAAAAACAGAACAAGCTTAAAGATACCAATTCAGATTTCTTAAAAGATCATCTTTCAGCAGATACATACACGGTTGTTGAACAGCACGGAGACCTTTATGCCAGGAAGATGTGTATGCATTGTACAAAGCCGACCTGCGCTTCGGTTTGCCCGGTCGGAGCATTTGAAAAATCTAAAGAAGGCGCCGTAATTTATGACGCCGAAAAGTGCATAGGCTGCCGCTACTGCATGCAGGCATGCCCTCATCAGATCCCGCGTTATGAATGGAGCAGCACAAATCCCAGGGTCCGCAAGTGCATCATGTGTCACGACAGGGTTGCAAAAGGCCTTCCCTCGGCCTGCTCTGAAGCATGCCCCACAGGCGCCACGAAGTTCGGAGATATGGATGAACTGATTGCCGAAGCCAAGCAGAGGCTGAAAGACAGTCCCGATACTTACTATCAGCACATTTACGGGCTTGAGGAAGCCGGCGGTGGCAACGTACTGGTACTTGCTTCAGTGCCGTTTGAAAAATTAGGCTATACACCGAATCTGCCGAAGGAAGCGCTGCCTGAGCTGACGGGCCGTGTAATGGAAAAGATTCCTACTATTGTTGCCGCAGGCGGTGTATTTCTGGGTTCGATGCACTGGCTTACAAAAAGAAAAAATCAGATAGCCAGGGAGAAAAGGGATGAACAATTAAAGAGGAATGAACACTAATGAAAAAAACTAACTTTTTTAAACTTACGTTTTGGAAAACCCTAGGTATTATTATCATGGTTTTCGGCCTGTACTCCAGCTATATCAGATTCTTCAAGGGTTTAGGTGCCTCTACGCGCTTAAGCGATGCGATTCCCTGGGGCTTATGGATCGGCTTCGATTTTCTGGGCGTCGGCCTTGCAGCCGCAGGTTTTACGATTGCAGTTACGGTACACGTATTTAATGTTCATAAGTATGAGCCGATCGTCCGTCCGGCAATACTGACCGCCTTTATCGGCTACATGCTCGTAGTGCTCCTGCTGGTAATTGATCTGGGGCGCCCGCAGAACTTCTGGCATCCCCTCATAATGTGGAATATTCACTCGGTAATGTTTGAAATTACATGGTGCGTTATCTGCTATTCAACCATTCTTTCTCTTGAATTTGCCCCGGTAATTCTGGAGAAATTTCATTTGAAGGCCCCCATAAAAATTCTTAGGAAAATTTCTGTTCCTGTCGTAATTTTGGGTGTCCTTTTTTCAACTTTGCATCAGTCTTCATTTGGTTCGTTGTATCTTATTGTTCCGGGAAGGTTATATCCCCTGTGGTATTCAAATTTGTTGCCGGTTAACTTCTTTATCTCATGTATCAGCGCCGGTTTATCTATGATTATCTTTGAATCATACCTGAATGCCAGGACTTTCAATGTGGGTCTTAAGGTTGATATCCTTTCAGGATTAGGCAAGATAGTATTATATGCGTTATCAATCGGTTTTATTGTCAGAATGACGGATATGATTGCAGCAGGCAAACTGCCTTACTTACTCATTCCCCGTACTGAAACTTACATGTTCTATACAGAATTAATTATCGGAACGTTCATCCCTGTTTTTCTGCTCAGCCAGAAAAAATACAGGACTAACAGGTTCTGGCTGTACATTACTTCCATTTTTGTACTGTCGGGATTTGTTTTTAACAGAATGAATGTTGCAATAACGGGGCTGGCAGATTCAAGTAAGACTTCATATTTCCCGACGTTCGATGAAATTTGTATAACCGCAATGCTGGTAGTGATCGGTATGTGGGGATTCAGTACAGTTGTTAAGTATTTTAATGTATTTGAGGATGAAGATTCCAGTGATGCTTCAGCAGAAGAGGCTGTGGAAGATAAAGAAATAATATTTGAGAAATAAAATGTCAAAGCAAGAAGATAAGGGGAAAAGGCTCTTTCATGATATTAAATGTATCTGGATGGAGTCGAATAATGTCGGTTATAAACTTTGCGACAGGGGATTTGACTGTGAGAACTGCTCGTTCGATAAGGCGATCAGAAACGCGGCTCAGCCTGCCAGCAAGGCCGAACCGGCAAGAAGCAACGACGTGATACAGCGTATTATAGATCACATCGGCAGCGAGGAATTAAACTCGAATTACACTTATCTGCAGAATCATTTGGTCTTGAAGAATCTTTTTAATCATACATTTTATCTGGGCTTAAGCCCTCTGGCAATGCACCTGCTGGACCAGTACAGTTCGGTTGAATACTGCGTGGGTCCGGGAAACGTGTCTCAGGGGGACAGAATAATCGAAATCAAAGGAGATTGGGGATCGGTCGATATTACTTCCCCAATGAGTTTTACCTGTCTGGGTAAGATCAATACTGAAGAAAAAGAGGATTCGCTGGTCAGGTGGTTCAGCCTCATTAAGGCTTCTGAGGAGGAGATGAATGCAAACACACTTCCTGTATCCGATTATCACAGGGATATTGTAAAGGTGACAAAAAAAATAACACAGATTCAATTGAATTATCCTGATGTCGGCTATACGATGATGGACGGCGGCGTAAAGCTGCAGTTCCTTTATCAGATAATAGGCACGGATAATTATTTGAATATTCTAAACTCATTGTTCAATAAATCAAAATAAGGATGTAAAAAGATGAAAATCCAGTTCAGTATGTTACTTGTCCTGTTACTTATGCTCTCTTTCTCCACAAACAGTTTTGCAGGGCCAAGCTTTACAGGCGTTAAGACCTGCGGAGCCTGCCACAAGGGTGCCAAAGGCAAAAATATTTTCGAAAAATGGCAGTCAACAGACCACGCAAAAGCTTTTGAAACACTGAAAAGCCAGAAGTCAAAAGACATTGCTGCAAAAATGAAAATTTCAGATCCTACTACTTCAGATAAATGCCTCAACTGCCATGTTACTAATACTGCCAAGAAAGACGAAGGCGTTTCATGCGAAAGCTGCCACGGAGCAGGTTCCGACTATAAGGCAATGAATGTAATGAAAGATCACAATCTTGCAAAACAGAAAGGCCTCATTCTTGGTAAAGGCGATGCCTCTTTGTGCAAAAAATGCCATAACCCGAACAGCCCGACATACAAGCCGTTCGACTACAACAAAAAATGGAATATGGTTAAGCATTCATAATTCTCTTTCTGGAAATTTGCTCAAAAGCCTGCCCGTCTCAAAGCTGACGGCAGGCTTTTTTGCCTTAAAGCCCTCCTTCTCCCTGCTGCTCCGGGAATTGTTGCTGAGCCTAAATTATTCTTCTAAAAGCACCCTCTTGTCCTGTGAAATTCCTTGCAATTCACGGCATAATTAGATAGTTTTTGGTGAGAATTTTAAGCTATATTCCATGAAGATCAAATTTTATAATAAACTAAGTTTCAAGCTGATATTAGTAATATCGCTGATCCTGCTTGTTAACCTTGGCTTCCAGACTATCTATACCCTTACCACGCTTGAAAAAGACCTTACGAACTCATATTCGCAGAATGCGTACAATATGAGCGATATTATAAAAAAATCCACGCGCTACAGCATGCTCTTAAACCATAGCTATGATGTGCATCAGATCATTAAGACTATCGGAACGGAAACAGGCGTGGAGAAGATCAGGATATACAATAAGCTCGGCCGCGTGATATTCTCAACCGACAGCACGGAAATCTCCTCCCTGATGAATAAAAACGCCGAGGCCTGCGTTGCCTGCCACAGCGATGGGAAGCACGTTTCAATCCTCCCTGTAAAAGATAAAATAAGGCTCTTCAGGAAAAATGACGGCTCCAGGGTACTGGGACTCATAAACCCGATTTACAATGAGGACGACTGCTGGAATTCCGGCTGCCATGCCCACGATAAGAATGTAAAAATACTGGGCGTGCTGGACGTTGTGATTTCAATGAAGGAAGCCGATAGCATTATATCGAGCAATATTTCAAACGTGGTTGCCACATCTATACTTGTTACCTTAATCATTGCAATTGCCATATGGCTGTTTATCTCAATTGTCGTTAACCGCCCGGTAAAGAAGATTACAAAGGGGATCGAGGAGCTCGGAAAAGGAAACCTGAACTACAAAATAGATGTACGCTCGCAGAACGAGCTGGGTAAAATGGCAGGCCAGTTTAATGATATGGGAAGCAAGCTCGACCTGGCCTATAAGGAAATTAAAGAGTGGTCGGAGACTCTTAACGAAAAGGTAAAAGAAAAAACTGAGGAACTTAAGAAGATCTACGACCAGATCATACAGATTGAAAAACTGGCCTCACTTGGAAAGCTCTCGGCTACGGTGGCCCACGAGCTGAATAACCCTCTGGAAGGCATTTTAACTTACAGCAAGCTGATTTCCAGGAAAATTCAGAAACAGCCCGAAAGCGACGAGAACAAGAAGCTGCTCGAATTCCTGGAGCTGATTTCAGATGAATCATCGCGCTGCGGAAGGATCGTTAAGGACCTCTTGCTATTCTCGCACAGGGGTGAGGATGAATTTAATTCGGAAAACATTGTTTCCATAATTGATAAATGCATACAGCTGATCAACCATCACCTGGAGATCCATAAAATTAAGCTTGTAACCGATTATCCCGAAGAATGCGTAAAGATAAACGTGGATTCGCAGAAGATACAGCAGGCTCTGATGTCGTTACTCATTAATGCCATTGAAGCCATGGCGCACGGCGGCTGCATCAAGGTATCGGTTGTAAATGAAAAAGAATATGTGGCCATCAGAATTATAGATGAAGGCAGCGGTATAATGCCTGAACACCTGCCGCATATATTCGAACCTTTCTATTCTACAAAACAGAAGAAGGGTACCGGCCTGGGTCTTGCGGTTGCCTATGGCATAATTGAACATCACAAGGGAAAAATTGAAGTTGAAAGCACTTCCCCAAAGGGAACAACTATAAAGGTAAGTTTGCCGTTAAGAAAAAACAACAGCAGAGATCAACATGAAAAATAAAACCAGAATATTAATTGTAGACGACGAAAAAATTGTAAGAGAATCCCTGTTACACTGGTTTGAGGAAGAAGGTTACGAAGTGGATACTGCCGAGGACGCTGAGGCAGCACTCAGAACAATAGATAAGGGCAAGTATGAGCTGATGCTCGTCGACATGAAGATGCCGGGCATGAGCGGGCTCGAACTGCTGGATAAAGTAAAGGAAATTGACAAGGACACCATCTTTATTCTAATAACCGCCTTTGCCTCTGTCCCTACGGCCATCAAGGCCCTTAAGAACGGTGCGTACGATTACATCACAAAGCCTATAGATCCCGACGAACTGGCACACATTGTTGAAAAGGCCATTCATCAGAGGGCGCTCAGGCAGGAAAACGAGCAGCTCAAGGATAATATCGATGAGATAATAAAGCCCGACAACCTTATAGGCGAAAGCCGCCAGATGATTAAGATTTTCGACCTTATCAATACTGTAGCCCAGACGGATACCACGGTAATGATACGTGGCGAAAGCGGAACAGGCAAGGAACTGGTGGCCAAGGCAATCCATATAAACAGCAAGAGAAAGTATTTCCCGATTGTAACTGTAAACTGCGGAGCCCTGGCTGAAACACTTCTGGAATCGGAGCTCTTCGGCCACGAGAAAGGCGCATTTACGGGTGCCCACTACAAGCGCAAGGGCAAATTTGAAATGGCTGACGGCGGAACAATATTTTTAGATGAGATCGGAACCGTTTCTCCCAAAATGCAGATTGAGCTTTTAAGGGTAATTGAAACAAAGCAGTTTACGCGCGTCGGCGGAAATGAAAATATCAAAAGCGATTTCAGGGTCATTGCCGCAACAAACGAGCCCCTGGAAAACCTCCTCAAGGAGGGAAAATTCAGGGAGGATCTCTATTACCGCCTGAATGTATTTACCATTTTCCTGCCTCCTTTGAGGGAAAGGCGCGATGATATTCCTGTGCTGGCCTACTACTTCATGAACAAGTTTAACGGGGCCATGAACAAGAATATCAAGAACATTTCCAACGAGGCGATGGATTTTCTTGTCAATTACAGCTGGCCCGGAAACGTGCGCGAGCTTGAAAACGCAATTGAACGTGCACTCGTTGTGGGCAGGGGCGACTCAATTAAGATTGAGGACCTGCCGTTCCATGTGACTCCGAACAACAGGATTGACGATGACGGCGACAAGAGCCTGGAGAGCATGGAGAAAAGGCATATTATGAACGTGCTCGAGATGAATAACTGGAATATCTCTAAAAGTGCAGAAGCCCTGCAGATCGACCGCGTTACTTTGTACAACAAAATCAATAAATATGGATTTCGTAAATCCTGATGAATTTTTTTATTGCTCCTGTTGAATTTTCAAATGTCTCGGTATTACACAGCATAGTAAAAAATATTTCCGGCATCTTTAAGGATAAAGTTTCAGTCATTTCTCTGCCCGTCAACACGGCTGCAGCATTCTCCAGGGACAGGGGGCAATATTTTTCGACACAGCTTATTGCCGATGCCATTAAGCTTACCTCAGGCTACGACGGCAAGGTGCTTATGCTTGTGGAATTTGATCTGTTCGTCCCCGTCTTTACCTACGTCTTCGGTGAGGCACAGCTTAACGGAAAGCACTCCATTGTATCCGTCTGCCGCCTGCACGAGGAATTTTATTCGGGCAAGACAAACGACAAGCTTTTCATTGATAGAACAATTAAGGAAATACTCCATGAGCTGGGGCACAATATGGGCCTCATTCACTGCAGGAGCTGGGATTGTGTAATGCATTCCTCGCAGGGAGTTGAAGAAATTGACATCAAGGGGCAGTTCTACTGCCCCGACTGCATGGAAATCCTTTCAAATAACGGCTTTAAGGACAGTTTTGTTGCTCTTCCGGCTGATTAAGTCCACTTCCGCCTTTACCCTTGGTGCAGCGTTTTACCCGCAAATTGTGTCTCAAATTCAAAAAATTCAGTTTGTAAATAGGCTGAAATATCTTTACCTTTTATAAAATCTCAGGTCCAGGGCTCAAAAATCATAAAAAATATGTCTGCATCTGGTCAGGCCGGCTTTTCATTGATTCAGATCATACTGCATAAATTATTTTCTAAGTAAAATGAATTAAGTGACTGAAGTAATCACAATGATTCATTTTAAGACATTCTTCTTCTGTGATTCATTTTAAGACACTCAGATTAGTGTAAATCCTGCTTTTTTACATTTTGCGGAATTGGCACAATAATTGGGTTATTATTTATGAATTTTTAATGCCGGGAGACGTATGGAACTTGTACCAATTATTCAGATCAGCTTAGCCCTTTTTTCAGGACTCCTGCTGCTGGTGTTACTTATATCCTACATCGTGTTCAAGATGAACAAGAGCGAACAGACAACTCAGATCCAGCCGGAATATGGCATGCAGATGAGTCATGGCTATTATTCAGAAATGAGACAGGAGCAGAGTTATCCTCAGACTTTGAGTGTTTATAACGAGTACAATCCGTCATATAATGGGATGGAGAGCCAGCAGCTGCAGGCGCAGCCCGCCCCGAGGAATGAATATTCATCAAGGCAGGGCAGGTATACGGTAGTTTATAATGAAACTGCCTCAGGCGAAAAACAGGCATACTACCCCGAACGCGCTTCGGGATACAAGCACAGGTTTGCCCCAACAAAAAATACAAATGCTTTTGCGCAGTTCAAGTAACCCGCCGCATAAGTAGTTTCTAAGGCCGGAGGGAATCGTTCCTTCCGGCTTTTTTTTCCCCCGCTTGCCATGTCCGGCATGTATTTAAATAATTTAAGCTTCAAGTATTTACTTTTTCTCCAAAATTCGTATCTTAAGGTACCCAGGAACATATACTGACTTGATAAGCCTCGGCAGTTCTACGCCCGGCGGATTTACAGTAACTTTACAAGAAGAACTATTGGAGCATCTGTATGCAGGAAGAGCCCCGTCAAAAAGTCCCGGCTGTAAAAAGAATAGTTAATGCCTTTGTTCCTCCCGATAAGTGGAAAGTGCCGGTAATTGTACTGCTCGGCATATTTGCCGGGCTTGGAGTTTATGTTTTTGTCATATCCAATGCAGTTTCCTATCTTTCAGATAATCCCGAGACGTGCGTAAATTGCCACGTCATGAACCCTCAGTATGCAACCTGGCAGAAGAGCAGCCACGGGCGCGTTGCTACGTGTAACGGCTGTCACGTTCCGCACGACAATTTTGTGCGCAAATATTTCTTCAAGGCGTCCGACGGCCTCAGGCACGCAACAATATTTACCTTCAGGCTGGAGCCCCAGGTAATTACAATCAAAGAAGCAGGGGCAGGGGTGGTGCAGGAAAACTGCATAAGGTGCCACTACTTCCGCGTGCAGATGGTTTACGCAAGAAATATCACTTATAAAGATTACCTGAAAGGTGAGGGCCCCGTATGCTGGAGCTGCCACAGGGAAACCCCTCACGGGCGTGTGCGAGGCCTGGCCTCGGCACCTTATGCAAGGGTCCCTAACCTCTCGCCGGCAGTGCCGGAGTGGCTGAGAACTACTGTACCGGAAAAAGATAAATCGAAATAGAATCAGAAAATAAAAATCAAAATATATCTTTCACAAGTTCAGGGGCTTAGAATATGAGACCAATTCAGGAAATAATAAAAGGAAGGCCGTGGCTCGGATGGCTGATTTTCCTGGGTACAGTTGTTATAGTTTTTCTAATCGGAATGCTGGCCGCTTCAATTGTAGAACGCAGGCAGGAATCGGCAGCTCTTCAGATGGTAAAGCCGATTGCCGACTGGGAGCCTAGAAATGAAAAATGGGGCGAAAATTACCCCCGGGAGTACCAGAGCTATCTTGGCACAATGGATACAACCTTCAGGAGCAAATACGGCGGCAGCGCAATGATAGATTACCTGGATATAGATCCTGAGCTGGTGGTTATCTGGGCAGGATACTCATTCTCAAAAGGCTATAACCAGGGACGGGGGCATTACCACGCAATTCAGGATATCAGGAATATTCTAAGAACAACTGCTCCACAGCCTGCAACGTGCTGGACGTGCAAGAGTACAGACGTGCCCAGGGTGATGAACCAGATCGGCGTGGCCAACTTCTACAAGGGCACATGGCTCGATATGGGGCCCGAAATATATAACCCGATCGGATGCCAGGACTGTCATGACCCCAAAACAATGAACCTCCGCGTTACGCGTCCGGCACTCATAGAAGCCTTTGCGCGTCAGGGAAAAGATATTACAAAGGCCACGCACCAGGAAATGCGTTCGCTGGTCTGTGCGCAGTGCCACGTGGAATATTACTTTAAGGGAAAAGAGGAGCATTACCTGACCTTCCCATGGGACAGGGGGATGATTGTCGATTCAATTGAAGGGTATTATGACAAGGTGAACTTCTCCGACTGGACGCACGGCCTGAGCCGGGCGCCGATGCTGAAAGCACAGCACCCTGATTATGAAATGTTCAAAACAGGCATTCACGCAGCCAGGGGACTCGCCTGTGCCGACTGTCACATGCCTTACCGCAGTGAAGGGGGAGTTAAGTTTACGAACCACAAGATACAGAGCCCGCTTAACGACATCGCAAATTCCTGCCAGGTTTGCCACAGGGAGAGCGAGGATGAGCTGAGGAGAAATGTTTACGAGCGTCAGGATAAGTTTGAAGAAGGAAAAAGAACCGCTCTCAGGGATCTGGCAAAGGCACATATTGAAGCAAAATTTGCCTGGGATAAAGGAGCTACAGAAGAAGAGATGAAGCCTGTCCTCCAGGCGCTCAGGCATGCGCAGTGGAGGTGGGATTATGTATCTGCGGCCAACGCATACAGCTTCCATTCACCCGTGGAATCGCAGAGGATACTGAATACATGCATGGAGAGGGTTCAGGATGCAAGACTTCAGATTACGCGTGTTCTTGCAAAACACGGCTATACGGACGCAGTTCCGATACCTGACATTTCAACAAAGCAGAAAGCGCAGAACTTCGTGGGACTTAAAATTGAAGAGATGACTGGAATGAAGACCGAATTCCTGAAAAATGTTGTGCCCGGATGGAACCAGAAGGCGCTTGAACGCCAGTCGAAGATGAAGTAAATATTTAACTTTCCATTATACGGCAGCAGGCGGCAAAACCTGCTGCCATAAATTATACAGACTTAAATTTATCTTGCCACTTGAAAGACTGATGATTATGTTTCGGGAGGTTTTTCAACCATAACGGAACAATAAATGAAACTTTTTTCCTCTTCAGTCAGATATCTGCTATTTATAATCATTCTGTTTGCCGGTAGTTTATTTTGCCAGACAATTAATGATTCAGAGCTTAGGAAAGTCGAAACTCTGGGCAGGCAGTTATACGAATATGACATGGCCTGCTGGGTTGCCTCTGACTCCCTGATGGCCTCAAACCCAGATCAGTCAACTCTCGGTACATTCCTTGCAGCAAGGGAAAATGGCATCTGGAAAGTGGGCTTCGGCAGATTAAGTGATAACTCTGATTTATTTCTTCTTTTCCATGAGGCTGTATACAACCCTAAGGAGAATACGTGTAAAGTTACTTCCTTCAAAGAGCCCCAAAAAAACACAGGCTTCTATTTTAATGCAGCGAAAGCTTTGGAAAAAATGTTTGCAGCTGTAAAGCCCGAGGCTCCGCCGTACAACTTTGCCATAATTCCCGCAGGCAAGGACAATTTATATTTGTATTTTTATCCTGCACAGGCCTCCTACAGTACCTACCGTTTTGGCGGAGACACAAGATATACATACAGTATTAAAAGTAATTCAATTACAGATACATTAACGCTTCACAAGACCATATTAAACATGCCGTACGTTAAAGACAAAACGCAGGAAATAAACGGGACGTTCAGCACTGCCATCATGACAAGTATACCCGTTGAAACCGATATTCTTTATGTTCTGTCAAGAAAATTTCCGGCACAGCATTATGTATCGACAGAAAAATGGGTTTTTATAATAACCCCGGATGGTAAAATAACCAAATTCCCGGCTGACAAATTCAAGGAATTGGGAACGAAATAATATATCAGATGGCAGGCTAATGATTAGCCCGGAACAGAACGTTTGAACCGGTGCCGGGAAAACAATATATTTGTGTAGCTAAAAACTTGTTCATTTTTGCATGCTAACTGAACCAATAAGGGAACCAGAATGAAGCAAATACTTATTCTTTTATTTCCGGTTATTTTTTTCATGAGCCTGAACGGATGCAGCAAGAAAGATAATAATATGCCCGTTGGCCCCGGGGACCAGGGCACTCCAGATGGAATTTATTCGTCAGAAGGCCTGGTTTCATGGATCAGCCCCTACACAGAGGTTGCGTGGAATTTTTCAGGTGATAAACTCTCCTGGGACCTGTCAAATTATAAAAAGGAAACCCCTGAAAGCCAACTGGCTTTCGATTATCAGTCATCATATAACTACAGCTTCAAAACCGACAACTCTTTTCTTATAGTAAATCCGCTCGACGTAAACAAGTACCTGCAGTCAGGACCAATGTATTTCCATTATAAGCTGGATGGCGGTAAACTTATGCTTTCTCCCGGAAGAATATATACCGGCAGTTCAAATAACCTTACCGGAACAGTCTGGGAATTTAACATATCACCCTCTATCTATGACGAATCGGTAAAATACATATATAACAATGATAAAACGGGATTATATATTATCGGTACGCTGGATACCATCAGATTTACATACAGCACTGAGGGGAACACAATTTCGCACGAATACAGTTTCCACGGAAGAAAAGTTTCATTTAAGGGGACATATGAAATAAAGGATAATAAATTCTATTTCTATGACAGGCAGGGAGAAGGAAAAAGCGAATTTGAATATGAAAATCTGGGAACGCTTACACTCTATAAGTCGCCTTCCACAGGGGGGACAAAAGACTTCTTCCCTTTATTAAAAGGCAACCGCTGGGATTTTTATTATTACTTCGCCCCTGAGAGAAGTTATGGAACGGCCTACACCTCCGGAAATCTGAGCTGGGAAATAGTCTCTGCATCCGGGCCGGATGAAAATAAGATTGCCCGCTACGGCGTGCGTGAGATATTTGAAGGATATAAAATTCAATCATCCGGGGATAGTGTATCTGTCGGACCCGATACGGCATACTTTAACATCACTGAAGACGCTTATCACCGTCTGACCATAAACTCACAGCTTACCGCTTTAGGTGAGGTTAGAATTAAAAGATTTTACAATGATAATGTACCCGGTTCAGTAAAGATAAACGCCTTTAACTATACAAGCCACGAGATAACACTCGTGCGCAATTCAGGCCCCTCTGAATGGAAAATCGGGATGTCGTCCAACAGCGACATATCCGGTGTATTAAGGACAATAAACAGACTTCTGATAGTTGAATAGCCGTGTCATAAAATTTTATAAGAGAAAACAAACTGCTGCATTTTCACATATTACGGAGTTCAAATGCGTTTCAAAAGTTTTATTACTTTTTCAATATTGTTTCTTTTCATTACCGCTTCAAGGCTTTCTGCCCAGAGGGGATTTTTTGATTTTACAAATTATTCGGGCAGCACCTCCTCTTACGGCCTGGGTGAAGAGGGAGTAGCCTTAAGGAACGGTCAGGATGCATTCACATTTAACCCTGCAAATCTGACCTATTCCGATAAGGTCAGGTTTTCACTGTATCACAACCAGTTCCAGTATACGGGTTACGGCTATCCGATAAACAATTTCACTGCCGCCGTTAAACTTAATGGAATCAGCACATTAGGGGTGCAGTATCTGAACCAGGATTTCGGAAATATTCCTGTCACCTCGATGGACGACCCTGACGGCACGAAGGGACACACCGAACATTATTATAATTATGCTCTGGCGCTTGCTTATGCCATGAAAGTTTCTGAAGGATTATCTGTAGGCCTGGCAGTTAAATATGCTTATATGCATATGGGAACACCATCCCAAAAATCACTGCTTTATAGCGGCGGAATTAACTATCAGCCTGAAATATTTAATAATAGAATCAATCTGGGGTTTTCACTTATGAATATGGGGGCTCCTGTTAAAATCAGATCCCCTTATCTTAACCCGGCAAACAGGAATGAAACTATCTGGATAGACAAGGATTATCCGGTCTCATCAACGATTCATTTTGCAGTAAGTGCAGTACCTCTTGAAACCGATTATCTGTCAACTTCAATGCAGATAGGCTTTGGGAAGTATCTTATAAATAACGGCAGTGATGATTCCAAATCATCCTTCTCAGCACTCTTTAACGACTGGAAAGATTTCCCGCGCGATGCAAGCCTTAGTACAGGCCTGGCTTTTGAGTGGAAGCCTCTGGATTTGGGTAACGGCTTCTCGTTTTATCAGAACTTTTACCTGGGAACAACTTCTCCGGGTCCCGAGCTGTCCATGTATAATAGTTTTACCCATGGCGCTGAAATGGGAATCGGGTATAAGGAATTTTCATTCTCAGCAGGCTATTCCGGAAGATGGCATAACGCACAGGGATTTAATATGTATTTCCCCCCGGAATTCCCATGGGAAACTTTCCAGTTCAGCCTTGAATGGGATATAAACAAGCATTTTAACCGGGAATCTCAAAGTAAAGCTCCTGTAGCCCTGAAGAATATATTGGTTTCATTTGGCAGCGGGTATAATTTCAGAACGGGGCATCTGGTTCCAAGCGAGCTTGAGCAGTTTTGCAAATCCAGAAACGGCATTGCATATTCAATTGAGTCCGCATTTTATTTGGACAAGAATAATGCACTAGTTGCGGCATTATATTATACTCAAATACCCGTCGTGGTAGAATACCAGTTAGAATATTGGAAATATACGAGCAAGAATGATTTAGAAACATTTGGCATTTATTCTGCTTACAGGTATCATCCTCTTGATGCATTTCCGACACTGTACATTCAGGGAGGACCGGGTATAGTAAGAATAAATCCAGTAGGACCAAGCATTCCGAATTACCAGTATCAGGCTTCTTTAAATATGGTTACAGGAGCCAATCTGGATTTCTTCAGCAATAACATTATTATAAGTCCTGAGCTTAACTACCAGCTGATGTTTGTCCCTATCAATACGTCAACAGCCCCAAGGCTTGGCGGTGAAAACCAGATAGCCCTTGCTGTAAAAATAGGCTACAGGTTTTAGTTTAAATAAAATATTGAAAAATCCCGGGGCATTGGATTTTTATATTTAAGTTATTAAATTGCCTGTACCTTCTTATAAAAATTTATTAAAGCGGAGTCCTATCGAAAATTTATACTCTATTTTGATACTACATAAATGGAGTAATAATGACCTGTTCAGCCAATAGCAGCCTGTCTGCCTGTGTCTCGCTTTGCGTTTCCTGTCCGCTGATTGATTTTAATTTCTGAACGCTTTTTTGCGCAATGCCGCTGCGGCGGTATTGCGTTAAGAATTGGAATATAAATCAAAAAACAAACAGGACGGACCAATGCAGCGGACATTACTTTTTATTCTTATCTCTGTCATTATTCTGGCAGGGTGTGAAAAGATCCCGACCGGAGTTGTAGATAAAACAGATGAAAGCTTTCACATCACAGAAATTGAAGCTCCGGCAGATGTCAATTATTATAACGATTCTTCATTTACCACTTCCTTAAGGATTGAAAATCCTTCGTGCCTTAAAGACATCTGGATGGATATTTCATACTCCGGAGCGTCAGTTGTTTTTAATCACATCAGCCTTCTTGACGATGGAAATCTTCAAAATGGCGACTTGCAAAAGGGTGACAACTTATTCTCAGCCAGGGTGTTTCTTTCAGACAAAAACCTCAGCGGCCTCTACCGTGTAAATTATTTCGTGAATGCGGACGGGGAAATATTTCCTGCCGGAGTTCATACATTTAACTTTATCAACGGGAAGCTGAACAGCGCCCCGGTCATTTTCAATCTTCAGATGCCTGACACCGTCAGTACCGGAGAGGTATTTGTATTCAGCGTAAAGGCCTTCAGTGCCGCCGGGCCGGCAGATATAAAAAGAGTGTTCTTCAGGTTCGTAAGACAGGATGGGACTACCTCGGATCTATTTGATATGCATGACGATGGCAATGCTGAAACCTTTGGCGATGAGGCTTCAGGTGACGGCATCTATTCATTTAAGAATTATTTCAGCGAGGCAGCAAAGGGCCAGTCAAGAAAATTCATATTCCAGGCTGTAAGCTATAACGATTCCTTGAGCAATACTATTACTCACAACATATACATAAAATGAAGACAGCTAAATTTATTGTACTCTTGTTTTTTATCTCACAGAGCCTGCTTGCTCAGTCACTGCCAAAGAGATTCATGCTAAACGGCACAGATGAAGAGTCTGCAGATTCTCCTGCGGGAAACGATATCGGGGACATTATTGCCCTTGGCGATACAGTCGTCATTTCAACAGGTGCAGGTGTAAGCCGCAGCAGCGACAGAGGTGAATCGTGGACAAACTTCTTAAACCTGAGCCCATCGGACAACAGGGCAATTTCGGCACTGGCATATCATAATGGAGTAATTTGGGCGGCTTTCCAGACTGAAGTGGAGCAGCTGGGAGAAATGCAGCCTGCGGGAGCGGGCCTCATGTACTCAACCGACAGAGGCGCGAGCTGGACTTCAATTCCCCAGCCTGTTGACAGTAAAACTGACACTCTGATCAATTATGGGAAAAACATACTCAAAATAGTGCCGATTCACACAAAAGTAAATAATATTTCCTATGACATTGAAGTTACTGATAATACTGTCTGGATTGCTTCCTGGGCCGGGGGCCTGAGGAAGAGCAGCGATATGGGTAAAACCTGGCAGAGGGTTGTACTGCCTACAGACAGTCTGGATAGGATTTCACCGGAAGATACCTTGAATTTTACGGTTAAGTCGCAGGACCTGAATGAGTTGGTTTTTTCAATTGCCGCAGTTGACAGCCTTACATTATATGCGGGCTCAGCAGGCGGCATAAATAAGACCACTGATGGTGGTCTTAGCTGGCGGAAATTCAACCATATTAACCAGACAAAACCGATAAGCGGCAACTGGGTCACATCCCTTAATTATAACCAGCTCACAAAAACGCTATATGCAGCCAGCTGGAGGGCCGAAGGCAGCAGTGAATTTTATGCCCTGAGTTTTACATCCGATGGCGGTGAATCATGGACAACTGCTCTTGATGGAGAAAAGGTTCTTGCAATCGGGTTTATGGGTGAAGACGTTATTGCCGCAACCGAAAACGGAGCCTACAGATCCGGCAATATGGGAAAAACGTGGATACTTCCAGGCAGGATTACCGACAGCCGGTCAAAGCTTTCACTTAAAACAAACGTGTTTTATTCGGCAGCTTCCGAGGGTAATGACATATGGCTCGGTACCGGTTCCGGCCTGGTAAGACTGAAAGAAAACGGTTCAATGTGGAGCGGGGACTGGAGGATATATCTGGCAAGTCAGGCTCTGAGGACTGAGTCTGAGACTTATGCTTTCCCGAATCCCTTTTCTCCCGACGTTGAAACTGTAGGAATAAAGTATTCCACGGGAGCCAAGGCATCAGGTGTTACAATCAGAATATTCGATTTCGGGATGAATCTTGTAAGAACGGTAATTCAGAATGCCGAAAGGGGCAGTACGCATGAGGGCACTGCTATTGACTTCTGGGATGGAAAAGACGAAAGGGGAAGTATTGTTCCAAACGGAGTCTACTTCTACAGAATCGATATTGATGGCGGCCAGCCGTTATTTGGAAAGATTATGGTAGTTTTGTAATTCGGGAATTGAGGGAAATTCTTCATAAATGCTTCCGTTTTTGATAAAAGTTTTATTAGTTTAGCCAAAGAAAAATACATTGCTGCATAGTTCACATATTACGGAGATTAAATGCATTTCAAAAGGTTCTTTTACTTTTCTTTTTTCTTAATTCTGATATTTGCCTCAGAACTTCCGGCCCAGGGAATTTTGGGTTTTGCAAATGATGCCGGCAGCACTTCGACTTATGGAATGGGAGAAGAGGGGGTTGCATTAAGAAACGGGCAGGATGCATTTACCTATAACCCTGCCAACCTGACATTTTCGAAGACCATCAGACTTTCTTTTTTCCACAACCCGTGGCAGGTCATAGAGAGTCTGCCTATGAATAATCTGACTGCCGCTTTCAAACTCAAAGGGATTGGCTCATTCGGGCTGCAGTTCATAAGAGAAGATTTTATGGACGTTGCTGTCAGGACTTCTGATAATCCGCTACGTTTTGTAAATGCTCCTTCCTACGGTTATGCTCTGTCGCTTGGCTATGCCGCAGAAGTTGCAGACGGACTCTCACTGGGCCTTTCGCTTAAATATGGAAAGCAGGTTCAGGCAAACTTGTTCATGGATGCCCTGCTTCTCAGCATGGGATTGAATTATGAACCCGCCGTATTTAACAAAAGAGTTGACCTGGGCTTTTCACTCATGAACATGGGAAATCCGGTTAAATTTAAGGTGGATGAATCGGTAAAAAGTTACAGGTATGAAGAGAATTATCCTTTTTATCTGGAATATAGCTGGCCTGTTCCATCTATGATGCATTTGGGCCTGAGTGCAGCACCACTTGAGACTGATTACGTATCGGCTGAAATTCAGCTTGGCCTGTCAAAGTATCTTGTAAGTAAAATAGAAGGAAAAGAGGCAAAGTCATCCTTTAATGCACTCTTCAATGACTGGAAGGATTTCCCCAGTGATGCAAGCCTCTCTACAGGCGTGGCATTCGAATGGAAGCCCCTTGATTTGGGACATGGTTTATCGTTCTATCAGAACTTTTTTCTGGGAGCAATTTCTCCTGGCCAGAAGATACGGTCTTTTAACAATTTTTATACACATGGGGCTGAAATAGGAATAGGGTATAAGGAATTTACATTTTTGATGGGATATTCCGGAAGGTGGCATGACGTAGACCTTGCCTACAACAGAATCATGGCATTCCCCTGGGAATCTTTCCAGTTCAGCCTGGAGTGGGACATGAATAAATATGTCCATAAGGAATCCGGCAGCAGAGCTCCCTCGGCCCTGAAGAATATAATAGTCTCACTTGGCAGCGGATACAATTTCAGAACAGGGCATTTGATTCCGCCTCACTATGATATGTCCGTTAAATCCAGAAACGGCATTTCATATTTATTGGAAGCTGCCTTTTACATGAACAGCAGCAACGCCCTAATTTCAGCATTATATTACACTAATATACCTTTTGAATTTGAATATGAGAGATTTTGGGGGAGAGTTATAAATAAGGATAATCTGGAAACATTTGGCATTTACTCTGCTTACAGGTATCATCCGCTTGATGCCTTTCAGGCACTGTACGTCCAGGGCGGCCCGGGTATTGTAAGATTAAATCCTGTAGTAAATTACTCTCCAAGATACCAGTATCAGGCATCACTAAATATGGCCGCAGGTGCCAATCTGGATTTGTTTAACAACAACGTACTCATAACCCCGGAACTTAATTATCAGCTGATGTTTGTCCCGCTCAATGCATCAAAAGCACCCAGGCTTGGCGGTGAAAACCAGATAGCCCTTGCCGTAAAAGCCGGCTACAGGTTCTGAGAATAATACTCCGAAAAAGATGAAGCCCGAAGAAAGCTTTTTGAAGCAGTCTCCGGGCTTTTTTATTTTATCAATTCTTTAATTCTTCTTACATTTGCAATCCTCATCAGCGTGCACGTAAATATGCATCAAATGTGAAATTAAAAATTCTTAAACTAATAAATTAAAGGTTAACTAAATACGGGTGGGTGTGTACAAGGAAAAAACAGAAGAAGAACCAAAAAAATCGCTTTCACGCTTCCAGGTAATACTGATGTCAGTTGCCGCGGGCGTGGCAGTTGCCAATATATATTATAACCAGCCGATCTTAACTGAGATCAGCGCCTCGCTTAATATCAATGAAACAAGCGCAGGCTTCATTTCCATACTGTCACAGGTGGGTTACGGGCTTGGACTTTTCTTTATAACGCCGCTTGGCGACAAGATAAATAAAAAGAAACTGATCGTTGTCCTGCAGGCATTTCTATTCCTGGCACTGCTTTTAATAACAGTTGCGGGCAATATTTTTCAGGTCTGGGCCCTAAGCCTTCTCATTGCCATATTCTCCGTTTCCGTGCAGGTAATAATGCCGATGGCTGCGGGGTTAGATCCTGAGAACCGGGGGCAGACGGTAGGTACAATATTTACAGGCGTACTGATAGGCATACTTGCTGCCAGGGTCTTCAGTGGCTCAATTGCAGAGTGGTTCGGCTGGCGCTACGTTTACGGCATATCGGCTTTTGCCATCCTTTTAATGATAGTCCTTCTGCAGATATCCCTGCCTGAGGTTAAGAATTACTTCAAAGGGAGTTATCCGAAACTGCTCGCCTCTGCACTGGAACAGGTCAAACGGTTTCCTCTTCTACGCTCCGTCAGTGCAATAGGGGCGCTTCAGTTCGGAGTATTCAGCTCATTCTGGACAACGCTTACATTCCACCTGAGCGGAAAGCCGTTTTATTACCACAGCGACACGATAGGACTTTTCGGCCTCGTTGCAATTGCAGGAGCCCTGATGGCCCCCGTTCTTGGCAGGCATGCCGACAGGGGAGGAAGCCGCAGGGTCCGCTTTGTGGCAATTGCACTCATAATTTTCAGCATTGTTCTTATGATGGTTGTCCAGACTTCTGTAATTGCACTAGTTACGGGGGTCCTGCTCCTGGACGTAGGCGTGCAGGCAATGCAGGTGACAAATGTGGCGCTGATCTATACGCTGGATGAAAAGTCGCACAGCAGAATAAATACGGTTTTTATGACCTCGGTTTTTCTGGGGGGATCCGTGGGGACTTTAGCCGGTGTCCTCAGCTGGCGCCACGGCGGCTGGACGGGTGTAACAGTACAAATGCTAATATTCAGCTTACTTATTCTTTACATACTTCTTAAGGAAAGGAAGTAGCTTAAGAATACACTGTGTCTAATATCCCAGTTCGCTTTTTGCCTGGTCGCTCATCTTCTCGGGCGACCAGCGGGGGCTCCATACAAGGTTAATTGCTACTTCCATTCCGGGGTCCAGCGCCCGCAAGCTTTTCCCGGCCCACTTTGTCATGCTGTCATGCATCGGGCATCAGGGAGTTGTAAGAGTCATTGTTACTTTTACAAAATGCTCTTTTATCTCAAGGCCGTAGACGAGCCCCAGGTCAACAATATTAATTCCAATCTCAGGATCTATAACAGACTTAAGAGCCTGCATTACTTCACTTTCACTTAAAACCATTCTTACTTCACCATTATTTTTATCATATTAAAAACAAAAATTAAAACGCTCAAAAGCATCAGTATAAAGAATATCTCTACCATCAGGGCTGAGTCCAGTATGAGTGAAACTACGGCTCCTGCAAGGCTGGCAATCATCATGTAATACTCTGCCCGTGCGAGGCTTTCATTATACATCTCCTTTAGCATTGGGACCTTCTCCAGCCCGGCCTTGCTGCTGTACTTGTGATACCAGGTAAGGAAGGGAAGTATCTTGTACATCTGTCCTACTATCAGCATTGATATAAATCCGAAGAAGACCAGGTACCCGTATGCCAGATTGTACTTAAAGGCTCGGTTAAGATCTTCAAGATTTCACCTCACGGCAAGGAGTACATACTGCACCTTTTAAGGGAAATGCAGCTCTTCGGCGACGTCCCTTTATTTACCGGAGGCGACTGCCCGGCAAGCGTGCAGGTCCTGGAGGACAGTACGCTTTTGTTTATTCCCAAAAATGAATTCCTGAAGCTCCTGGAAAGCAACTCACACTTAAGCATGAAGGTAATGGCGGGCTTTGCAAAGCGCCTTAAATCCATTTCAGTTAAAGCCGAAGATGAAACTCTAAAGGAGGTGGTAAACCGCCTTGCGGATTATCTTGTCAAGGAGGCAGAAAGTGCTGGCACTGCAGGCTTACCCGAGCCTTACGTAAAACTTACCTTATCCAACCCCACGCTGGCAGCGTACCTGAGTACAATAACAGAAACAATATCGCGCGCATTCAGAAAAATGAGGGAGCAGGGTGTGATCAGAATGCACGAACGAACTGTATTTATACAGGATTTGGAAGCTCTAAAGAAGCTGGCTGAGTGACCAATAAAGGTAATTCAATTACTCAGATACCTGCAGTAGTTTACAATACCCAATCATCCATTGACTTTTTGGGAAAAATTAGGTATCTATTCAACGGGAAGGATGTTCGGATTATTAAAATTTGACCTTGATCCTTTCATCTAGAGAAAGAGGCATAAGGATGATTAACAATAGCAACAGACTGGATATTGCTCAGGAGTACTTTAATAAGGCGTATAAGTCCCAGATGGAAGGAAGGCTTGACGAGGCGATCGATTATTATAAAATTTCTATAGATCTGTTCCCCACGGCCGAGGCTCATACCTTTCTGGGCTGGGCTTATAGTGTAAAGGGCAAGTATGAAGATGCTATTGACGAGTGCTACATCGCCATTGAAATAGATGAGGATTACGGAAACCCTTATAACGACATAGGCGAGTACCTCATCAGCCTTTCAAGGTACGAAGAGGCGATAATATGGCTGGAAAAGGCGATAAATGCTCCGCGCTATTCATCGCGCCACTTCCCTTATTACAACCTGGGCAGAATTTATGAGAAGAAGGGGGAATGGTTTAAGGCGCTCAGCTATTATAAGGATGCTGTACACCTGAGTCCCGACTTCGATCCGGCCAAAAAGGCCATTATCAGGGTCACAACCCTGCTTAATTAGACATCCCGGATGGTATTCCAAAATATTTAACCGGCCATGGATTTAACCCCAAAGCCGGTTTTTTTATGCCCGCAGAAGACCCGGTACCCGGTTTTACCCCCGTTTTATGCTCAAATTAAATTATTTCTTTCCGATAATTATCATGCATGTTATTGCCGGAGGACGTATATTTGTCCCCCATTAATGATAAAATTTTAAGAAAACTGATTCAGGAAATTAAAAACTATGCACTTTCAGGATATTGACCCGGCCAGCATGATTGAGGCCCGCCTTATTAACTCGCAGGAGGACCTGTGGCGGCTCTTCAGGATTATGGCTGAATTCGTTGAAGGGTTTGAAAAAATGGCCTCAATTAAGCCGAGCGTGACAATTTTCGGCTCGGCAAGAATAAATGAAGATGACTGCTACTATCAGATGGCCCGTGAAGTTGCCCGCAGGCTGGTTGAAAAGGGGATGGGTGTTATTACCGGCGGAGGCCCCGGCATAATGGAGGCTGCAAACAGGGGAGCAACTGAAGCAGGGGGAAGCTCCACGGGAGTTAATATTGAACTTCCTTTTGAACAGAGCGCAAACCCTTATATTGACCGCGACAAGCTTTTAACTTTCCGCTACTTCTTTATCCGTAAGCTCATGTTCTTTAAGTACTCTCAGGGCTATATAATGATGCCGGGCGGATTTGGAACGCTGGATGAATCTTTCGAGGTTTTAACCCTCATACAGACGGGCAAGACGCAGCGCGTGCCGGTTGTCTTTATGGGCAGGGAATTCTGGAAACCGGGGCTGGAATGGATAACCGGCACAATACTGAAAAATAAGCTGATCTCGGAGAAGGACCTGAATCTCTTCTCAGTTACAGATGACGCCGAAGAAGCTGCTGAACTGATTATGGATTTCCATAAGGGAAAAAGGTTTACACCTAATTTCTAATTTCTTAAAATAAAAAAGGCGGGTCTTTTCTCCCGCCTTTTGAAGCTTTTCCTGAAAGCTCAGGACTTCATTCTCATTCCTTTTTCTTCATGTATGAAGATCCAGCTTACCACTTTGCCGATGTCAATTTTCTCAAAGTTATTCCAGTACGATTTGGTCCTGACGTGATTTGAACTCGTATCATGCAAAGGAATACTCTGTGCCTCTGCCATTATGGCGTTAAGCCTCGACTGCCATACGGCCATATTTGATACTCTTAGATCAACCCATCCGTCTTTTGCCCAATGATTAATTGAGTCTTCATTGATTTCAAGCTCATCTTCACCCCTGTAAGGCGGAATTTTCATTTCATTTCCTCTCAGAAGCGATGTGCCGTCGGGCATGAGTATGGCAATGCCGATTGAAAGGATTTCATTTCTGAGCTTTTCATTCTTTGAAATCAGTTCGCAGCACCTGGATGAGAGTGTCTCAGGTTTTTCCGAAGCGGTATCCTTCATAGTGCCTGCGGCCCGGCGCAGCAGATCGATTTCATAGAGCAGTTTTGAAAGTCTTGGCGGGCCCAGGAGTTCAAATGCCACGCTGTTTACATTATGCTCCTCTTCAAGCTCCGCCAGTTTTTCAACTGCCGCATGCTGCAGGAAGCCTGCCCTGTATGAGGGTTCAAGTGTAGCGTTGTCGAGGGCATTAATAATATCGTGTCCCGTATTGCCGCCTCTGATCTCATAGATCACGTCTTCGGCAATTTCTTCAGGAGTAACAAATTCCATCTGGCCCTGCCCTGTAATGGCTTCAAATTCACCTCTTGAGAAGGTCCCATTTTCACCCGTATCGATAAAGACCGATTTAAGTGTCTCGCCTGTTTTGTCGAAGGGTTTGTCCAGTTTCAGCTTAAGCTTTCCGTTAAGCTTCTGTGCCGATTCAAGCGGAATGTTGAGTATGTCTATAGGCAGTCCGCGTTTTTTAATTTCGTCGAACACGATCTTCTTCCATGCAATTGCAGCCGTAGGTTTAATTTCCTTTGTAATGGGGCCTTCAGGTGTTCTTCCCATTAAGAAAAGAAGAAGCGTATGTGCGCCAGCAACCGAGGATTTGCTTAAAAGAACGCGTGAGGGTTTTTCCTCGCTGTGTGTATAAGGTATATTCAGGCCCATACCGCCGGTGCCGCTTGTGCCTATTTTAATATAAATTTTTGTGCTGGCCTCGCGCATTGAACCGTAGAGGATCTGCACGTGCCTGATTAGCTGCGGTATGTAAAGCGTGCAGAGGAGCTTTTCTGTTTCCTCGGCCAGCGATTCAACCGTTGGCTGAGCGGCTATGGTCTTCTTGATATTTCTGTAGGTGGTATAGACGTCCTGATAAGCTATTCCCGTTGCCGAGTTAATACAGTCGACAATGATGTCCGGCTTAAACTTGCAGACCAGCTGGTAAATGGATGAGCTCTTTAAGATCTCTTCGTCCAGCTCTTCCATTACGTCTTTAATGAGTGTTCTGCGCTTTTCGGCATCAGCGAGAAGTGCAAACCTGTCGGTATCCTTGAACTCATTTCGTACAAAAATATTTCCCCACCACGGCACAAAATAATCCTGTGGAAGACCGGGGAATTCCTCTCTTAATTTAATGACTTCATCTTCGGCTTCCGACTGTTTGAGAGATGTTAGAATTATCTGCCGGGGCTTTTGTGGAACTAACTGACGGGTGACTGCATTACCTACTAATCCCCATGCTCCCAGGACGAGCACGGTTTTGTTCTGAATATCCATAAAATCCTCATTTAGTTTTTTGATGAAGAACTATGCATGAAAATTACTGTTTATTACATCATTTGGCAAGCAAATAAGAATGCCGCAAAAAGGCGGGATAAGGGCCCTGATCCTGGGGTTCGCGGGAACAGAATAACAGGATAAAAAATCATATTTCGGGGGTAAAAGGGCAATTTTAGCATATATGAAAAATGCTCAGGGAAAATTGATAAACAGTTACTTAATTAGTAAATTAGGTGTATATTTTATTAATAACTTAGGTTTTTCTGAAGAAAGATGAAGATTTGTGACATAATTAAACCAGATAAAATTGTTGCAGAATTAAAAGGCGGCTCAAAGGAAGATATTATTAATGAACTGATAGATCTTTTCAAGGATGACCCCCGCGTCAGCAATATAGAAAAGGTCCGCTCCGCAGTCCTCGAAAGAGAGAAAATAATGTCAACCGGTGTCGGCAAAGGCTTTGCAATTCCTCACGCTAAGACAGATTCAATTACTGAAATCATAGCTGCTTTCGGCAGAAGCAAGAAGCCGATAGATTTTGCCGCGCTCGACGAACAGCCTGTGCATCTTGTTTTCCTTCTGGTTGGAAAAGATAACCTCGTAGGACCTCATATTAAACTTCTTAGCCGTATTTCCAGGATGATGAATAAGGATGAGTTCAGGGAAAGCCTTATGAACGCCAAAAGTGCGGATGAGATTTATTCAATTTTCCAGGAAGAGGAAACCAAGTATTTCGAAATTTCCTAAGGCCCTCTCTGGGAAAAAGTTTTCAGAACAATATGAACGTTCACGTTGTTAAATTCTCAATGAAAGATAGTTCTTACAATCTTACTTTGAGAATTTGACATTTAATATGAAGGAATGACAACTCACATATGATTAAAGCAATTACCGGTACTAAAGATATCCTCCCCTCAGACATTTCAAAGTGGAAATTTGCAGAAGGCATTATCAATAAGACGATGCAGGGCTTCAACTACAAGGAGGTTAGGACTCCTGTATTCGAGGAAACGGCCCTTTTTTCAAGGGGGATCGGAGAAGCCACAGACATTGTAAGTAAGGAAATGTATACCTTCCTGGACAAGGGGGGTACAAGCCTGACACTGAGGCCCGAGATGACGGCTTCTGTTGTAAGAGCCTTTGTTGAGCACTCCCTTGCGGCAAAACAGAATCTTAACAAACTTTATTATATTGCACCCATGTTCCGCCAGGAGCGTCCGCAGGCAGGGCGCCTGAGGCAGTTCCACCAGTTCGGGGCCGAAGCCATCGGAAGCACCTCAGCGGCACTTGATGCCGAGATGATAATAATGGCTTTTGACATCCTAAAGTCTTTCGGGCTTAAGAATATTTTAGTGAAGATAAATTCACTCGGCGTTCCGGAGTCGAGAGAGAACTACAAAATGAAACTCAGGGAGTACCTCCAGGATAAGGTCCAGGGCCTTTCTGAGGACAGCCGCAAAAGGTTTGAGACAAATATACTCCGCATCTTCGACAGCAAGGAAGAAGGCGACCAGAAGATCATGGAACAGGCTCCGCTTCTGATTGATTACCTGGATGAGGAAAGCCTGCAGCACTTTGAAAGCGTAAAAAATCTTTTATCAGAGGCCGGGGTGCCTTTTGAAGTGGACCCGAAGCTTGTCAGGGGGCTGGATTACTATACAAAGACCACCTTTGAAATTGTCTCCGGCTCCGTAGGCTCGCAGAGCGCTCTTTGCGGGGGCGGAAGGTATGACCTGCTTGTTGAACAGCTCGGGGGAAAGCCGACGCCGGGAGTGGGTTTTGCCGCCGGAATTGAAAGAATACTTCTTGCATGCGAAAATGAAAACAGTTTGAATATTCCCGCAGAAAGTATAGATTTATATATTGTCAGGCTCGAAAACGGCTTCCTGCCGAAAGTATTTGACCTGGGCCTTTATTTCAGGCGCAAGGGCATCCCGGCCGAATTCGACTATCTTGAGCGCAGCGTTAAAGCGCAGATGAGGGAAGCAAACAAAATGAACGCCCGCTATGTTATTATACTTGGCGGCGAGGAATATAATAAGGGCGAACTCGTCCTGAAGAATATGCTTGACGGTACACAGGAAAATGTTTCATTGGATAATATGGAGTATATTGCCAATAAATTTGCGGGGTAAAGAATGCCTCTTAAAAAACCTGAAGATATTCCGAAGATTCCTAAGACAAGAAAGAAAAGACCGGAAGCTGCAAAGGCAGCAATTCCGCAGAAAAAAGAAGATAAAATTGAGTACGTTTGCAAACCGGCTTTTAAGTACGACGAGACCTTAAGAAAGCTGTTCTACCTGGTAAGGCTCGAAACAATTGCAGAGTTTACAAGCTTTGCATATGAAATTAGTGTGGATTCCCATATTGACAGGAAGGAAAGGGAAATTGAAATTACAATTCTCGGCCTTCAGACAAATATGAGTTATCTGCCGAATATCGCGCGCGCAAAGGCTGACTGCCTTTTTGAGGACCTCATAGGCGAATATACCGTGCATGTAATTAAGCAGGACGGCGCCATTAACAGTGCGGTTTTCAATTTTAATATTTACAAGAAAGAGATTAAACTGGTGGAGAAATTCATGCCTCCAAAGAAGAATAACAGGCTCTTCTGTGATTTTGAGGTGGATGAAAGTGAATTTTCTTTCCCGCAGGAGTGACTTTTTTTTATGATGCCAAGACTTTTCCAGATAGGTCCCTTTACAGTTTATAGTTATGGTTTAATGCTGGGTATCGCTTTTATTATTGCCAGCTATGTTCTTACAAAGGAACTTGAAAGAAGAAAGATGGATCCGAACATTGCTACCGAAATTACGCTTTATGCAATTATTTTCGGCCTGATCGGAAGCAAGCTTTTCTATGTTTTTGAAAACTGGGATGCATTTGCAGCAAACCCCCTGGGCGAGTTCTTCTCTCCCGGAGGCCTCACATTCTACGGCGGATTCCTCCTGGCACTGGCCGCGATATTTTTTACAATCAGGCGTAAAAAGATTCCATTTCTTGTAATAGCTGACGCCACTGCGCCTTCACTTGCACTTGCATATGGCATAGGCAGAATCGGCTGCCACCTGGCCGGCGATGGCGACTACGGGATTCCTACAAACCTGCCATGGGGTACAAACTATGAAAATGGCACCGTGCCTCCTTCGTATGCATTCAGGGGATCGGAAATAGCAAAGCATTACCCGGGCGGCGTTGTACCGGATAACACTCCTCTTCATCCGGCACCCGTGTACGAATTTTTCATAGCTATGATCATCTTCGGCATACTCTGGAAGCTTAGGAAAAAGTCGAACTGGCCCGACGGCAAACTTTTTATGTTCTACCTGATCTTTACCGGAACGGCACGCCTCAGTGTGGAATTTATCAGGCTTAACCCGAAGTACCTTTTTGGCCTTACCGAAGCACAGCTCATTGCAGCTGCGCTTATAATTGGCGGCGTGACGGGACTTATATTCTTCCGGAATCATCCCGCTTTGAAGAAATGGGCTCCGCCTCAGAAGGAAGCTGAACCGAAGCTAGCAAAAAAAACGAGCGTTAAATAATATTTTTACCCAAGTCCCGGCACAAGAAATGAATTTAATTATTGGAAGAAAACCTGTCCTTGAAGCCCTTTCTTCAGGAGAGGTAATTGAGCAGATATATGTACTCTTCGGGCAGAAGAGTCCTGCCATATACGAAATACAGAAAATGGCGCGCCAGAAGGGGATTAAGATTGTGGAACTTCCGCAGGCGAAGTTCAGCGCCATTTCGCAGGACCCGCATACGCAGGGGGTAATTGCAATTAAAAGCTCACAGAAATATTTTGAGCTTGATGAACTGATACGTGAGGCAAAAAAATCCCCGCTGCCTTTCCTGCTGGTGCTTGATTCCATACAGGACCCGCACAACCTTGGAGCAATCATACGTTCTGCCGAATGTGCAGGTGTTGACGGAATAATAGTTACAAAGCACAATAGTGCCACAGTAACAGAAACCGTGGTCAAAACCTCGGCCGGCGCAACAGAGCACGCGAGGATATGCAAGGTAAGCAACCTCAGCCAGGCGTTAAAGACATTAAAGGAAGAGGGCTTCTGGGTAATGGGCTCCTACCTTGAAGGCGCAAAGGATTATTCAGAGACCGATTACAAGCTTCCCCTTGCGCTTGTAGTTGGGAACGAGGAAAAGGGCCTGAGGCGTCTTACGGCTGAAAGCTGCGACTTCTTAATCAAGATACCGATGAAAGGGAAGATACAGTCACTGAACGTTTCTGTTGCCACAGGTGTGCTTCTTTTTGAGGTCTTGAGGCAGAGGAGCAAATAAATATCAGCACCCCGGACCAAGGTCCGGGGCAAGTCATAAAGAAAATTTATTTTTTCTTTTTTTCTAAAAATTTACTGTCCGGAATACCCTTATTTACCTTGTAATCTGAATATGTGACGCTCACGTTTCCGCGCACGGGCCCGTTTGCTTTTGCTTTCTGCTGGCTTCCGGGGCCGCCTGAACCTCTTGGGGGATTGGGTACGTCAAAACTGAACAGGATTGAAGATGGCAGGGGGTAGTTCATGTTACCATTATAATTAAACGTTATCTCAAATGAGCCCCCTCTTCTTGGAGTCGATTCAACCTTTCTTATAACGTCCTTCATGGGATCGATCCAGAGCGTTGAGAGGACAATTTCGCTGTTTGGATCATTAGGTATTACCTTAATAACATCTACCGGCGTGCCTCCTATTTTATCCTGCTTAACGTAGATTGCGCTGTAGTCGCCTTTGATCATATTCGCGGGAGAAAAATTAAATGCCTGCTTTGGCAGCATTGCAAAGCCGTCTGTATCCATTTTCATCTTGTCGGGCTTCTTGAAATAAATTTTAGCATCCATCTCAGGGACCTTAAGGAAACTTACGTCAACTTTAATGTGAGCCTTTACCTCATAGTCGTTAACTGTCGATGTGAATTTTTGTTTTACCCTTTCCAGCAGCTTATTCGGATCCTGTTTCTGTGCATAAAGAGCTGCCGAAAATATAACTAAAAGAAGGATTATCTTTTTCATGTATTGTCCCTAGCTTAAAATGTCTTTCTTTGAAAAAATGTATAATGCCGCGCCGTAGAACAGGGCTATATGTAATGCCAGTACGCCAGCATCTTTCATTAAGGCGTGATAGTCTACAGGGTCGTCAAAAAAGTAAGACCATCCTGTAAGATAATTCGTAAAGAGATAAGGCTTTACGGCATCAAATAAATCAATGTCGATTACGGAAATAATCAGGAAAATGATTATAACGGCCATGGTTGTAACAATAGGACCGATGGCATTTTCAACGAGTGAAGAAAAAAGGAACGCCAGTGTAATAACAACTGTCATGCTCAGAGTCGCAAAGGCGTAAGCTGCCATAAAACGCCAGAGGACGTCGTTTGCAGCAAAGATTACCACTTTTGTCTTAAATGCAACAAGAGGCCCGGTGCCGAAAATAAGCAGTCCAAGTCCAAGTGTCATTACCGCCAGCCATACAATTAGGAGTCCGGTATAGATAACAGCCGCAATAAATTTTGAGGTAACGATCTCAAAGCGCGAGACAGGCCTTGTTACAAGCATTCGGTATGTTCCGCCTGTTGCCTCTCCGGCCAGCAGATCTCCCCCCACAAGAACAATGAGGAAGGGGATATGTATGTAGAGCGCCTGAAGCGTGAGGTTTGCAATGGCGTATCCGTTTAACAGGTTGCCGGCAAATACGAACTGGTCGCCCAGGCTTCTAAGAGCAAAGCTGGGGTTGTTATCGGCGGTTAAATAAATTGCAACGTTAATTAAAGAAGCCAGGAGTGTAATGGCAATAAAACCGATATAGGCTCTCCACTTCTTAAAAATCTTATATAATTCTATCGAGATAAGTGTAAGCATTATTCTTTCCCCTCCGTTATTGCCAGGAAATAGTCTTCAAGAGACCTCATCGGAATTAAAGCGTTTACGGCCACATTGCCTTCAACAAGGAATTTATTCAGCTCTGGGATTTCCTCCTTGCGCAGGTTAAAGAAGAGATCGCTGTTTGCGTGGCTTTCAAGGTACCCGGCCCAGCGCGAGCTCTGAAGGAGGCTTAAGGCGCCTGCCGGTTCATTAACCTGAACAGTAACCTTCAGCACGCCCGAATTAAGGAGCTCATCAACCGTTCCTTCAACCTTTGCCGTTCCCTTATTTATAATGATCATTCTTGTTGCGATGATTTCTACTTCTGAGAGGATATGTGATGAAAGAAACACAGTTTTCCCTTTTTCACGGCTGAGGTAAAGTATAAGGTCGCGTATTTCCTTCATGCCCTGAGGGTCCAGTCCTGTAGTCGGCTCATCCAGAACGATAAGATCCGGGTCGTGCAAAAGTGCCTGCGCAAGCCCCAGGCGCTGCTTCATTCCATGAGAAAATGTTTTAACGCGGCTGTTAAATCTTTTCTCAAGGCCCACTAGTTCCAGCATTTCCATAATTCTTTTTTTAGATGTATCGGTCCCGGAGATCCTGCCCAGGAGCTCAAGATTTTTGTATGCCGTAAGATATAGGTAAAAGTCGGGTTTCTCTACAATTGCGCCAACTTTCCTTAGGATTTCCCTGCGGTGATGTTCAAGGGGCAATCCGAAAATTTTAATTGACCCGGAAGTGGGTTTTATTAGCGACATGAGCATTCGGATTGTAGTGCTTTTGCCTGCTCCGTTTGGGCCCAGGAAGCCGAAGACGTCGCCTTTATACACATTCAGGTCGAGATTATTAACGGCGCGCACTTCCCTGAACTGTTTTGTAAGTCCTTTTACTTCAATAACCTGTTCAGAATTCAAGCAAGACTCCACGTTGTTGAAACAAATATAAAATAAAGACCAAGTTAATAATTTTTTGGTTTAATTGAACCATAGAGGAAATTAAACCGCCATTTACATGTTTAGACTCTCCTGGAAGGGGGAAAGTTCGATTTTTAAGCCAGCCCGCAGTAATGGACATAAAAAAAGGCGGCTATGGATTTTGTCTCCATAGCCGCCACATTTAATAATGGGGAATTATTAATAGGAAATTGCTTTTACTACGGCATCGTGAAGTTTGGGGCGGAATTTAATGATCTTGTTGTTTTTTCTTGTAGGGAAAACCCTGTTTGTAAGAAGCACAACAAAAAGGTCTCTTTTCTTGTCGGCCCAGACGGATGTGCCTGTAAAACCTGTGTGTCCGAAAGACTCGGGGCTCAGGAGGCTTCCGGCTGAAGAACCCGTGGGAGCTTTTGTATCCCAGCCGAGCCCGCGTGAGCTCTGGCCAGAAATTTTTGAAGTAAAGAGTTCCACCGTGGAAGGCTTTATTAGCTGCTTGTGGTCGTAGCGTCCCTGGTTAAGCATCATCTGCAGGAATATGGAAATGTCGCCTGCAGTTGAAAAGAGCCCTGCGTGGCCTGCAACGCCGCCCATAGCGGCCGCATTTTCATCGTGCACGGTTCCTCTTACCGTATCCATCCTCCAGTAATTATCCACCTCAGTAGGTACGCACAGGCTCCTGAGGTTCTTGGGAGGGTTATACATAGTGTGTGTCATACCCAAAGGCTCAAAGACTCTTTTCTTCAGGAACTGGTCTAAAGGCATGCCTGAGATTTTCTCAATAACCAGCTGAAGCGTGATCATGCTGAGGTCGCTGTAGAGGAATTTTGTGCCTGTGGGGTATTCCAGGGCGGTATTCATAATGTCACGGGCAACCTCGTCGTGGGTTTTATACATTTTATAAAAAGGCTTGTCTGCCGGAAAACCTGCGTTATGAAGCAGGAGATTTCTGACGGTAATATCCTCCTTGCCGTGGTTTGCGAACTCAGGGAGGTAGTCGGCTACTTTTTTATCCAGAGAAAGCCTGCCCTCGTCATACAAAATCATGGCTGCTGTTGTGGTGCCAATAACCTTAGAGACCGAAGCCAGGTCGAACATGGCACTGGTTGTCATCGGCTGCGCACCGGGGCCATAGGTATAATTCCCGAAAGGTTTTTTATAGATTACTTTTCCTTTGTAGCCGACATAGACTACGGCGCCCGGGAATACACTGTCAGCAAGCCCTTCCTTCACTACAGAATCAACGCCTGAAAAGTCAAATGCCGTATCGGCCTCAGCGGAAATGTCTTTAAGCAGGGGCCTTTCATAGCTGAGGCCGTCACCCACCTTGTATGGTGTATTAGGAATTGAAATCGGCAGTCTTCCCGTAATATCTATATCACCCGTCAGAGCCTTCAGCATTGCAAGCTGAGAGACCTTAGGCTCGCCATAGCTGCAGAGATAATTTGGGGCCTGGGGGAAGTTTGAAAGAATGTAGGGGTTCCCCATGCTCATGAAAATGACGGGTTTATTTATCTCTGACAGGGCCTTTACAAGTTTAACTTCTTCTTCGGGCATATCGACGGAACCGGTAAATGCCCTTACCTTGACAAATATCGGCACCAGCACCAGGTCTGAAGTCCTGACGGCTTCCATGGCTTCGTTAAATTCGCGTCCGGTACTTTTCTTTCCGAGTGAAACCCGTTTAACGTTATTAAACTTTTCTTTTACGAGGTTCTCAAAATAGTACGGGGCCGGGGCGCTTACGTCGCTTAGCGTAATGCATGCCACGCTGGAGTATTTTGAGGGATCCACGGGAATCAGGTTCCCCTCATTTTTAACCATTGTTATGGATTTATCGGCAATGTCCTGCGCAAGGCGTATGTGTGACCTTTTATTCAGTAAGTTTGTGACGCTATCGATGTTAACAAACCTGTTATTATCCAGGTGCAGCCATTTTTTTGCCGCCAGGATTTTACGCACGCTGTAGTCAATACGGCTTTCTGAAATCTTTCCTGTTTCAACGGCGTTATAAATAGCTGAAATTGCGGCTGCCTCGTCGGGGGGAAAGAGTATGATGTCGTTTCCTGCCTGGACAGCCTTCAAAGTTGCCGGGCCGGTCTTAAAATGCTTTGTAACGCCGTGCATATTCATGGCATCTGTTATAACCAGCCCCTGAAAGCCGAGCTGGTTTTTAAGGAGATTGGTAATAATATTTTTTGAAAGCGTTGCCGGAAGCCCCCGTTTGGGTTCATATGCCGGAACCTCAAGGTGGCCTACCATAACGGATTTGACGCCTGCTGTAATTGCCTTTTCAAAAGGCACGAGGTCATTTTTTTCAAATGAGCTTTTGCTCTGGCTAAGAAGTGGAAGGTCCTTATGTGAGTCCAGGTCTGTTGCTCCATGTCCCGGGAAATGCTTGGCTGTTGTAAGTACGTTTTCCTCATCCATTCCCCTCATAAAAGCCAGCATATGGCGGTCAATTATATCCTTATCCTCTGAATAAGATCTGATGTTAATGATGGGATTTTTTGCGTGGTTATTTATGTCAACCATAGGAGCGTAGTTCTGCTGAACGCCTATTGAGCGGGTTTCCTGCCCAACGATCTTACCCATCATATAAGTAAGCGTGGTATCGTCGGCAGCGCCAATAGCCATATTGTAAGGGAATTCAACTGCGTCTTTAAGCCTCATGCCGACGCCTCTTTCATAGTCGGCTGAAACCAGCAGAGGCACCTCAGAGAGCTTCTGAAGCTTATTTGTAAGGAGAACCTGGTTAATTATGTCTCCCTCGAAGAAAATGATGCCTCCTACTTTAAGGTCGCGCACCAGGTGGACTAGTCTTTTATATTTCGGGTCATCCTCGTTCATAAACTCAGCTTCAACCCAGGGCATAACCATCTGTGCGCATTTTTCATAAAGCGTCATATGGTTCAGATTATTTTCAACCCAGCGGACATCGGCGCTCTTAAGGTCGAATGCGGAATAGGGGCTCAGGGCTTCCGGAGTTTTTTTTAACATTTCAGGTTCGGTTTTATGTGCAATATGTTTAGCGGATTTTTCAGAAGAAGTTGTTTTAACGGAAAAAGAAAAAGTCAGGCCTGAAATCAGCAAAAGTAAAGTTATTTTCTTCAATTTATACTCTCCTTAGGCACATTATCGAACGTACTCACAATAAAATAAGCTATTTACATTAACAACTAAAAAAAAGCCTCTTATGTTCCCACTTTGGATGAGAAACATAAGAGGTCCCCAAAAAATCGTATCAGTAAGAAGAAAAAAATTAAATCAGAACTGAGTATTCCCCTTGAAGGCGTGTCTGACTGCTTTAATTCTGTCTGTTTAGAAATCCATTATTTAGCATCCTCAGCTGTTTTCTTTCCGAAATCCGGATCATAAGGGAGCATCCTGGTAATTAAGAATGCCGGAACAACAGCCAGAGCTGCAATGATAAAGAATGTCTGGTAACCCAACATATCTTCTATCTTGCCTGCAAACATTCTTGGTATCATCATGCTAAGTGCCATAAAGCCGGTTGCAATGGAGTAATGCGACGTTTTAAGCTCGCCCTGGCAAACATACATCATGAAAAGCATGTAGGCTGTAAAACCGAAGCCGTAGCAGAACTGTTCAAAACCGACAGCCACGCATATTGCATAAATACTTTCAGGCTGTGTAAACGAAAGCATAACATACACCCAGGCAGGAAGGTTTATTGCGGCAAACATCCACCAGAGCGCTTTGCCAAGTCCCACGCGTGCTGAAAAGATGCCGCCAATAATCCCTCCGCAAAGAAGTCCGGCAACGCCTACCGTACCCGAGACAATACCGATCTGTTCTGTTGTAAGGCCAAGTCCGCCCAAAGCGCGGGGGTCTTTTAAGAATGGAGCAACAAGGCTTAAAAGCAAGGCTTCTCCCAGTCTGTATGTAAGAAGGAAAGCAAGAATAAGTACAATTTTATTTTTCTGGAAGAAAAGTGCAAATGTCTTAACGAAGTTCTTCATTACGCTTCCTGAACCGTCAACTACGGCAGGCTTGTCGCTTGCAGGGCGCGGGAGCATGAAGAAATGATAAACAGCAAAAAGGCCGAAAAGAGCCGTAACAATGTAAAATACTATTGTCCAGGCGCCTGCAACTCCCATTGTTTTGGACAGTGTGCCGGCAATAACAACCAGTATGCCCTGGGCAGTAATCATTGCTATTCTGTAGAATGTGCTTCTTATTCCTGCATAAAGAGCCTGGTTATGTTTATCGAGTCCCAGCATATAGAATCCATCGGCTGCAATGTCATGCGTAGCAGAGCTGAATGCAAGGAGGAAGAAGAACATTATTGTATACTGGAAGAATGCAGAGGCGGGTATTGTAAGTGCAACACCCGCAAGGCCGACTCCTATTAAGAACTGCATGGAAATAATCCAGGAGCGTTTTTTCCTGAACATATCAAGGAACGGGCTCCAAAGCGGCTTAATTACCCATGGCAGGTTCAGCCAGGCTGTATAGAATGTTATATCTGTATTGGAAATGCCCATATCCTTATACATAATTACTGAAACCAGCATAACTATTGCATAAGGAATACCCTCGGCATAATAGAGGGATGGGACCCATGCCCATGGGTTTCTGAACCCGGACTTTCCATTTTTGGCAGAAGATGAAGCCGCAGGGGCCTCATTTTCAACTGCTAAATCTGTTTTTTCTTTTGACATTAAAATCTCCTGTGTTAAAATTTTCAATCGGAACAAAAAATTCCTCTTAAATCCCGTGTGCTTTTAGCCTTGTTTTTAAGCCTTAAATTCCGGCCTTTTCTTTTGCCATAATTACCGCACCCATTGCAGGGGGGAAGTCGGGATTTTTTATATTCACCTTTGGGAATTTCTTTTCAACCTGGCTGCGGAAGCGTTTTGAGAGGAAGTTATCCGAGCTTGCAATTCCGCCGATAAGGCTCAGATCGAGCTCTTCCTGCTGCATTTTCTTCAGCATTGCGTGGATATGGAGCACGAGTTCGTAGCTTTCCTCTTCAACAATGTTCTGGCAGGCCTCGTCACCCATTTCAGCAGCCTTAATTACAAAGGGAGCCACCCTGGCGATGTCAAAGTTATTCTTATAAACTTCGCTGATAAGGATTTCGGGGGTTGATATGCCGAAATTTTCAGCAATTAAGGAGGTAAGGAGTGTTTTTTCGCCCCGTCCGTCAAAATCCTTTCCCACCAGAGTAAGGCCGCGGCGGCCAATGACGTATCCGCTTCCCTGGTCGCCGATAAACCTGCCGAATCCTCCGACACGGTGGATCGTTCCTTTTGCATCCTTACCAAACATGATTGATCCTGTTCCGGCAATAAGAATGCTTCCCGGTTTACCTGAAAAAGCGCCTTCAAGAGCTATGCGGGCATCGCTGTCAACATAAAATGAGTTAAATGTGACCCCTTTTTCCTTAGCGTACTGGCAGAAAGCCTGTTCCATTTTTTCGGCGTCAGGGCGTCTTCCGGCGCCTGTTGTGCCGAGTACAATGGATATAAAATCCGAATATTCGGCCTTTAATTTTTCTTTACTCTCTGAAATGAGATTAAAAAGTGTCTGAGCAACCGTATCGGCACCAATAATAAGAAAGTTCGACGGGCCGCCGGTGCATTCATAAAGTTTGTTGCCTTCTAAATCTGTAACAACACAGGCGGTTTTTGTGCCACCGCCATCCATTCCGACTAAATATTTCATTTATAATCCTGGATAAATACAGCTAAAAATGTTAATTGGATAAAAGTATGCTAAAATATAAAAAAAAGGGGACAGAATAAAAGTAAATAATGGTAAGTAATTGAAATAAATAACGTTCGACGTGCGACGTTCAACGTTCAACGGAAAGCCAGATTCGGAAAAAGATACTGAGTATAATAAAAAAGCAGGGGGTATAAGGTTCCGGAAGGTCCGGAATGATATACCGCCTGCTTTGTCAAAGATTGACTTTATTACTTTTCAACTGTTGAGGTGAGGAGAACCTTCTCAATGGCGTCTTTTAAGACGTCTTTTGGAAGCGCACCCTGCGCCATCTGAGGCTTGTCGCCTTTGGGGCAGAAAAGCAGCGAAGGAATGCTTCTTATTCCAAAGACTGCTGAAAGCTCCTGCTCGGCTTCAGTGTCTATCTTGTAGATGTTAATTTTCCCTTCATACTCCTTTGCAAGCTCCTCGAGTATAGGGGCGACCATCTTGCACGGCCCGCACCAGTCGGCATAAAAATCGATCAGACAGGGGAGTTCACCGGCATACGTCCATTCCCTGCTTTTTTCGTAATCAAAAACTTTATTGAGAAAAGTTTCTTTGGTTAAATGTTCTAACATAGTTTCCCTTCTTCCTTATTTTTTATATCAGTTAGATGCAGCAAATTATAAACGGATTCAGGAAATTTTCACTTTTGCCATATTGTTTTTTGTCCCCCCATTCCCGGCTTTCCAAGGCTTATTATATAATAGATAATATTTTTTTCGGAAAATTACCCGTAATATTTTATTTTTTATTGTTTGTGAAATTTTTTTAAGGGAGCTAAGATGGTTTTACTGGAATTCAGCATGAGTCCGACGGACAAGGGTGAAAGCCTGAGCAGCTATGTGGCCAAAATACTGAACTATATAGATGAAAGCGGCGTAAAGTATAAGCTTACACCTATGGGCACAATACTAGAAGGGGAGTGGGACGATGTAATATCGGTTGTAACGGGCTGCTTTAAGCTGATGCAGCAGGATTCAAGGAGAATAAGCGTAAACCTGAAGGTGGATTACCGTGCAGGGGAAGAAAGCCGCCTTGAGAGCAAGATTCAGAAAGTTGAAAAAATACTGAATAAGAAACTTTCAACTTAAACTAAAAAGGCTTAAAATGAATTGTTTTCAAAAGGAAATTGTTCTTTCTGCAAAGGCCCGGGGCTTCAGTCTTATAACTGATGAGGTCTTAAGCCAGATCCCGGAACTAAGGAATTTTTCAGCGGGCATTTTCCACCTTTTTATTCAGCATACTTCGGCTTCCCTTTCTGTAAATGAAAATGCGGATCCCGACGTAAGGCGTGATATGGAAGAGTATTTTAACCGGGTAGTGCCGGAGAACGCCCCCTATTTTGAGCATACGACTGAAGGGAGCGATGACATGCCGGCACACATAAAAAGCTCCATTCTTGGAAGCAGCATCACTTTACCTGTAACGCAGGGGAGGCTTAACCTGGGGACGTGGCAGGGCATTTACCTTTGTGAGCACCGTAACCATGGAGGCAGAAGGCATCTTGTTGCAACAATTATGGGGGAAAAGAGGTAAAATTATGATTAAAACAGGCCATGCAGGGGTAAAAGAAGCCTTTTATTTGTTATTTTAAGGCGGCAAACTCAGTTTTATATGAAATTATTAAAATATTTACTTTATATTTCCCCGATCCTTATTTTTATAGGGATTTCCACGTTTCACGACCTCCATAAAAGGGATCTTGGAACAAAAAGCAACCCTGTAAAGCTCTACTTTACACCTGCGCTGGACGCCGACAGGATAACTGCAAATGCAAAGGAGCTGGTGGACTTCCTTGAAAAGGAAACCGGCTATTATTTTGAAACCGCAGTTCCACAGAGCTATATTGCTGTTGTGGAGGCCTTCGGGACAAATAAATGCGATATTGCCGGAATAAATACTTTCTCCTACCTTATGGCTCATGAGAAGTACGGAGCCGAGGCAAGGCTCAGGATTGTAAGGGAAGGGGGAGAGACGACCTACAAGGGATGCTTCCTTGCACGCGCGGGCTCCGGAATCGACAGCCTGAGTGACCTCCAGGGCAGAAAGATTGCCTATGTGGATCCTTCGTCAACCTCCGGCTACATTCTTCCCAAGGCCATACTTAAAAGAAGAGGAATAAAGCCATCGGAAGAAGTTTTTGCCATGAAGCATGACAACGTTGTAACAATGATTTATCAGAAGCAGGTGGATGCCGGTGCAGTCTATTATTCCGACCCAAATCCCAAAACAGGCCTTGTAATGGATGCAAGGATGAGGGTACTGCCGCAGTTTCCGGACGTTGTAAAGAAGGTTAAGATTATAGGTTTTACAGAATCGATCCCTAATGATCCTTATGTATTCAGGAAGGATATGCCGGAGGAGATGAAAAGAAAAATTGTAAATGCATTCCTGAAATTTGTGTCTACTCCCAAAGGGCAGAAGGCTATGTTTGAAATTGCAGATATCGTGGGACTTATTAAGACCAGTGACCGCGATTATGACGGACTCAGACAGATGCTGAAGGAACAGAACATCTCCTTAAGCGGGGTAATAAAATAAATGTTTAATGTTGAATGCTTAATGCTGAATTGCGAAAGGTTTATTAATTAAATGCTGCTGAAAATTAAGGATCTGCATAAGATATATAAAGACGGAACCCATGCCTTAAAAGGAGTTAATTTTGAGGTTAAGGAGGGGGAATTCCTGGTGGTTATTGGCCTGAGCGGTTCAGGGAAATCCACGCTCCTCAGGTGCATCAACCGCCTGCTTGAGCCTACGCAGGGTACAATTGAATTTATGGGTAAAGACATAACACACGTAAAAGGCACGGAGCTCAGAAGTGTGCACCAGCAGATTGGAATGGTATTCCAGCATTTTAATCTTGTAAGAAGAAGGTCTGTTCTTACGAACGTTATAACAGGGCGCCTGGCCTCCATAAGCACGTGGGATTCAGTTCTGGAGAAGTTCTCTCCCGGAATCTGCGAGGATGCCTATAAGTGCCTGAGGATTGTAGGTATTGAAGACAAAGCCGCTTTAAGGGCCGATACATTAAGCGGTGGGCAGCAGCAGAGGGTTGCAATTGCGCGCAGCCTTATGCAGAACCCGAAGCTTCTTCTGGCAGATGAGCCTGTGGCGTCGCTGGATCCGGCAACATCAAATTCAGTTATGCAGTATTTTGAGAAAGTAAACAGGGAGCTGGGTACAACTGTAATCTGCAATCTCCACTTTTTAAGCCTTGTAAGGCGCTATGCCTCACGCGTTATTGCTCTAAGAGAAGGAAATATTGTTTATGAGGGGGATCCGAAGAGCATAAACCAGGAATGGTTCAGGACAATCTACGGCGAAGATGCCGAAGAAGTGGAAATAGGGTAAAAAACACGTGCCAGTGAATAACACCAAAGAAACCAGAATGAAAATAACCGAAGCTGAAAATCTGAAACCGCAGGAAATCATTTCCAGAGATAAGGAAAAGCAGGCCAGAATTAATTTCGTAAAAGCCGTTTTACTCGATATTTTTCTTGTCTTCTACACACTGCTTTTACTTCAAAGGGTTATCTATTATAAATTTATACTGAGCCTGCGTGAAACCCCTTTTTCGTGGTATCAGATTGCCTCTGTTCTTGCTCTAAGCATAGTAATTGGAACCGTGTGGGCATTTACAGGGACATCACTTTCAATGAGGCTTTTCAAGCTTCATAAGGATAATAAAGTTACAAAGTGGTCGGTTGAAATATTTGCATGGCTTCTTTTCGACCTGACCTTTATTGCAGGCTGGGTGGTCACAAAGATCTCTATTATAGACATTTTCAGCGCTGAGGGGATCCGTGGTGCAGAGAGGATTTTCGGGGCCATGTTTCACCCGAATATGGCCATTTTTGACGACGCACTTTCGGCCATTATAGAAACAATTTACCTGGCTTTAATTGCAACGCTTCTGTCAATTCCGCCTACGTTTGTTTTAAGTTTTTTAACGGCGCGCAACCTGATGAGGGATAATAAAATCACATTTGCCATTTACTACGTGCTGAGGATAATTTTTAACTTCATTCGTTCAATTGAGCCTCTAATCTGGGCAATTATTTTTTCTGTCTGGGTGGGTATTGGTCCTTATGCCGGTATGATAGCGCTCCTGGTTCATTCCATAGCATCAAATGCAAAACTTTATTCCGAAGCTATTGAAGGAATTGAGCAGGGCCCGGTTGAGGCAATAGTTGCAACAGGGGCAAACAAGATACAGGTGGTCTGGTATGCCGTTGTGCCGCAGATAACTCTTCCTTTTCTTTCCTTTACAATATACAGATGGGACATTAACGTCAGGATGGCAACGATTATCGGCCTGGTTGGAGGCGGCGGAATAGGCACAATGCTCATGCAGTATCAGGGGCTTGCAAGATGGAATGAGGTGGGCCTCATTGTTATCATGATCGCCTTTGTAGTCTGGGTAATGGATTATATAAGCGCAAAGATCAGGGAAGCGATCTATTAAAGCAGCAGCTGCCTGAAGTAGGCTTCCCAGAACGGGGCGGCTTCCTCCATATTCATTATGGGAAGAATGGAGCCTGCTTCAGTTTCGCCAAAAAAGGTTTTATTAAACGCCTCGGCGAGCACAAAAGCCCAGGTCTGCTTAATTATCATTCCGGGAAGTGAAGGTGTAAGCTTCTTTTTATCCATATTATTCTTCAGGAACTCCATAAGGGCGGATTCTTCATTTTTCATCAGGTTCTGGAGGTTTTCCAGGTCCCTTTCCAGCGGAAAATCCCTGAATGCCAGTTTTACGAGCTCATATATTAAAGAATATTTTTCCGGCGTCTTTGACTTCAGGTCCAGATAGCCGTAAAGTTTCTTCTCAGCCTCCGGGATTTCCGGGTTAGAGAGCGTTTCCCTGATTTCCGCAATAAATCTGTCAATTTCGAAGCCGATGACGTCATAATATATGTCTTCTTTTGAGGCATAATAGTGATAAATTGAGGCTTTGCCGATCCTGAGATCGCGTGCAATTTCCTCAATTGTGGTCTTTGCAAGGCCGTGTCGGGCAAATCTTTTCTGTGCGGCCTTGACAATGTTAAATTTTTTTGGGTTATTTTTCATTTAGTGCCATTCTTAAGGGAAATGTGGAAAGAAAAATACACAAATCCCAAAATAAAAGTAATTGCTTTTGATAGTAAGTGTGGGTAAATTTGCATTTCTTAGTGTAAAAATCCAAATTTTTTACGGGAGGCAGTGTAAAATATGGCTATGATGGCCAAAATGAGGAGTCTTGCTCCGGCATTTATTATTACGATTGGTGGAATATTTGTCCTTTTTATGGTCCTTTCAGATTCCAGAGTGATCGAAATCTTCGGTCAGCGAAAGAATAACGTGGGGTCAGTCAACGGTCAGGATATTTCTTATCAGCAGTTTTCTGCATTTTTAGATCAGGCCAGACAAAGGCAAAAAGAACAGACAGGCAAGGACATTGACGAAGATCAGATGGATGCCTTCAATGACCAGGTCTGGGACGCTATGGTTACTCAGGAACTGGTAAAAGAACAGTACGACAAGCTGGGTATTAAAGTTTCTGACCAGGAAGTACAGGACATTTTGCTCGGGCCCAACCCTCCCGAAGCTCTGAGAAGACAGTTTACGGATTCTACTGGCAGATTCAACAGGCAGCTCTACGAGCAGACGCTTCGTGCACAGAAGAAAGAAGTTCTCCTTGGTCTTGAAGACAATATAAGACAGATGAGGCTGCAGGAAAAACTTCAGAATTATCTCTTTGCCAGCCTGACGGTCAGCGAAGGGGAAATCAAACGCAGGTATATTGATCAGGCTACAAAAATCAATGCCAACTACGTGCTGGTTGACCTGAATACAATACCCGATAATTCAGTTTCAGTAAACGAGGACGACCTGAAGAAGTTCTACAATGACAACCAGGACCGCTTCAAGGTTGATGCACAGCGGAAGCTGAGATATGTAGTGTTCTCAAAGGCTGCTTCAAGAGAAGATTCCGCTTCTATAAAGAACAATCTTATTGCTCTTATAAATAAAGCAAAGAACGATACAGCAGACTTCAAGAGTTATGTTCAGATCTATTCAGAAGCCCCCGCAACAAAGGATACTTTAAGTCCAAACATGCTTCCTCCGGAAGCTGTTGAAGCATTTGCAAATGCTGCTCCCGGAAGCCTCTTAGGCCCTTATGCCTCATTTGAAGGCTACGTGGTTTATAAGCTTCTTGGAAAAGCTCCTTCAAGTGAAACATTTGTAAGAGCCTCACACATTCTCATTCCTTTCAAGGGTGATGAAGCCAAGGCTCAGCAGGAAGCAATGAACGTTTACAGCCAGCTTCAGGCAGGTGCCGATTTTTCAAAGATGGCAAAAGAAAAGTCTGACGACGTTGCAAGCGCAAGAAAGGGCGGTGACCTGGGATGGTTCGGAAAAGGACAGATGGTAAAGGAATTTGAAGACGCAAGCTTTAACGGTCCCGTTGGCGTTGTACAGAAGCCTTTCAAGAGCAATTTCGGATATCACATTGTAAAGGTTACCGGAAAGACTTCAGGCAAGTATGTTGTTGAAAGAATAGTCAACAAGATCAAGGCTTCAGCTTCAACTGCAGACAATGCATACCAGGCAGCCAACGATTTTGTTTATCTTGCAAAGAAGTCGAACTTCGATCAGGAAGCAAAGACTATGAACTACAGGATAATGGAAACCCCATTATTCAACCAGGATGCAAGTTATGTTCCCGGCGTCGGCGCCAACAAGGCAATGGTTGACTGGGCTTTTGACAGCGACAAGGGTGACTTAAGCGATGTTTACAAAGCTCAGAGCGGATACGTCGTGGCACAGGTTTCTGAGGTGGTTAAGCCTGGTGTAAGGAAATATGAAGAAGTAAAAGCTTCACTTAAGCCGATGGTTATCCGCGAGAAGAAGCTTCAGAAGGCAACCAAGATTGCTGAACAGATCAGGAAACAGGCCTCGGGTTCTTCACTGCAGCAGGCTGCAATGAACTTCGGCGGACAGGCCAGGTTTGACACAACAGGTACCTTTACACCTGCACAGTCTGTTCCGAATATCGGACGCGATTTTGCTTTCATGCAGAAAGCGCTCAATGCAGATGTTAACAAGATTACAGAGCCTGTAAGGGGTCAGAGAGGCGTTTACCTGATCCAGGTTACAAACAGAACTCCTTTCCAGCAGTCACAGTATGCAATGCAGAGGAACTCTGTAAGAGACAACATCCTTCAGCAGAAGAAATCTTATTTCTTCAGCCAGTGGATCAACCAGTTAAAGAAAGATGCCAAGATAGTAGATAACAGAAGGCAGTTCTACTCAAGATAGTTGATCTTAAAAAAAGTTGATACATAAAAAAGCCGTGGTCATACAGATCACGGCTTTTTTGTTTTTAACAGAATGATAAAAATTTGAATAAAGATATTTCTCTTTTTAGCTGTCAAATCCTTTTTCTGGTGATGGCTCTGAAAGATAGGTTGACGAGGGTTACAATAAGTATCAGGACCAAGGCCGCTGCCCAGGCCTGGCGGTTCCAGTCCTCGAAGGGGGCCTTTGAGTAGTCGTATATGAATACTGTAAGAGATGCAATCGGCTCATCGAGCCTTGTTGACCAGAAACGGTTACCAAGCGCCGTAAAGAGTAAGGGGGCTGTTTCACCCGCAGCCCTTGCTATGGAAAGAAGAATGCCGGTAAAAATTCCCTTAAATGCCGCAGGCAGAACGACAAAGAGCGTTGCTTTCCAGCGCGGGGCACCAAGGGCCAGGGCGGCTTCGCGGTAAGTTTCCGGCACAAGCCTCAGCATCTCCTCTGTCGTTCTTGTAATAAGCGGAATCATAAGAATACCCAGCGCAAAGCCTCCGGCCAGGGCAGAAAACTTTTTCATCGGTATTACAATTATTATATAGGCTACAACACCGATTACAATGGACGGAATTCCATTTAAGACCTCGGTTAAAAACCTGATGCTTTTTGAAAAAAGTGATGAATTCTCACCGGAAAGATATATGCCTGAAAAAATGCCCACGGGAATTCCTATCAGGCTGCCCAGGCCGATTAAAATGAATGATCCCATAAGGGCATTTGCCATTCCTCCGCCGGCTTCACCTGCAGGCTTAGGCATTTGGGTGAAAAAGGACCAGCTGATGGAGCTAAAGCCCTGTTTTAAAGTATAAAAAAGGATTATAAAAAGGGGAACCATAACCACGACCGCACTGAGTATGCAAATAAGTGTCATTACCCGGCTTTTTATTTTCCTTAACTTTGAATTAAGTTTTCCTGTCATGTTTACACCTTTGAGTATTTTCTTGTTACACTCCATACTACAAGCCTTGCAGTGGCATTTAAGATAAAAGTCATAACAAAAAGTAAAAGCGCAATTTCTATAAGCGCGCTTGTATAAAGCTGGGAGGTTGCCTCACTGAACTCATTTGCCAGCACGCTGGCCATCGTATAAGCCGGATCGAAAAGGGAAAGGGAAATCTGAGGAGTGTTTCCGATTACCATTGTAACTGCCATAGTCTCGCCCAGAGCGCGTCCAAGGCCAAGAAGGGCAGCGCCAAGAATGCCCGACTTCGCGGCTGATAAGACGACGAGCACGACTTCCCATTTGGTGGCTCCAAGAGCAAAGGCTGCTTCTCTTTGCGCCATGGGGATTGAGCGCATAATGTCCCTCGAAATTGAGGTTATTATAGGCAGAATCATTATTGTCAGAATAAGGACTGCCGAAAGCATCCCGAATCCGTAAGGTGCCCCGTTAAAAAGAGGGAGAAAACCAAGGCGGTCTCCAAGCCACGGTTCAACCGAATCTCTGAGCCATGGGGCAAGGACAAAGATGCCGAAGAGTCCATATACAATGCTTGGTATTGCCGCCAGGAGCTCAATGAGTACGGATACCGTTTTTTCAAGCCACGCCGGGGCAAGTTCGGAAAGGAATACTGCAGTGCCTATACTTAAGAAAATAGAGATGATAAGGGCAAGAAGTGATGAAAAAAGTGTACCGAATATAAAGGGCAGTGCGCCAAAGTTTTCCTTAACCGGGTCCCAGGTTTCTGAGGTAATAAAACTCCAGCCGAACTTATTTATTGAGGGCAGGGACTGTACGATCATATGGTAGCCCATTAGGAATACGAGTACAAAAATCAAAAAGGCAAAGAACCTGGTTAGGTTTTCAAAGATAAAGTCGCCGCGGTTCTTCCTGAAAATAATACCGCCCCTGAATCCAGGCATGGACTCAAGGTCAGATTTACCCCTGAAGGGACCGGTTGCTTTCAGCTCAAGGCTTATTTCCTCCCGGCCCCTGTTTTTCACGTTCATAGTTATTTCACCGCGATGCTTGAAATTTTCTTTTCATCCAGTTTTACAACTTCCTTTGGAAGTGGAGCGTAGTAAAGTCCAGGAGCAAATTTCTGCCCTTCTGTAACAGCCCATTTAAGGAAGTCTGCAATGGCCTTTGCTTTGTTTTTATCTTTCATATTTTTATAGATTAAAAGCCATGTGAATCCTGAAATCGGATAGGAGTTTTTCCCGTCGGCATTTGTTATTTCAACTCTCAGGTCCGCGGGCATTTTCTTGATAAAACCTGCAGCGGCCTCAGAAACATTGGCAAAATTTGGTTCTACAAAATTCCCGGCTTTATTCTTAAGTGCCGCATAGGGCAGTCCGTTCTGCACGGCGTAGGCCAGTTCAACGTAGCCAATTGCGCCTTGTGTCTGCTTTACAAGTCCGGCAACGCCTTCGTTGCCTTTGCCGCCGAGTCCGGCGGGCCAGTTAACAGAAGTACCCTGTCCAACCTTGCTTTTCCACTCGCCGCTGACCTTTGAAAGGTATCCGGTAAAAATGTTTGAAGTCCCGCTGCCGTCGGAGCGGTGGGCAACAAATATTGCCTTGTCGGGCAGCTTCATGCCCTTGTTAATAGAGGTGATCCTGGAATCGTTCCACTTTTTGATTTTTCCAAGGAAAATGTCTGCAAGCACTTCAGGAGAGAGTTTCAGACCCTTGCCAGTCTGAGGCAGGTTGTAAGTTACAACCACAGCGCCCATTACAGTTGGTATGTGGAGAATTTCGCTGCCCTGCTTTGAACGGGCTTCCTTCAGCTGTTCGTCCGACATCGGGGCATCCGAGGCGCCGAAATCCACTGTGCCTTCAATTACCTGCTTAATGCCTCCGCCGCTTCCAATCGACTGGTAGTTAAACTGAATGCCTGTTTTCTGATGGTAGACATCGAACCATTTTGAATAAATAACGTATGGGAAAGTAGCCCCTGCGCCGTTAAGCTTCATCTGTGCGTTCATTACAGATGAGACCAGAAGTATACCGAGAATTATTAAAAACTTTGATTTCATTGTTTTTCCTTTAATGTTTTTGGGAATATTTAGAACTGATAAGAAAATGTTACTCTTCCAATAAGATCCCCTGCCTTAATGCCCGAGTACTTTACGGACTCCAGGTTAGGCATAATGCTTACGTTTTTGTCAACCTGGAAGTCAACGGCACCAAGAATGAGGTCCGTCCTGTCGTTCTTATCCATGTCAGTATTAGGGTTGTACTTGTCGTATCTGCCAACCAGCCGGACCCTGTCAAGAATTCTGTACCATGCGTATGCCGAAACTCCGTAGCCGTTTTGTGTCTTAAGAGGGCTTAACTTATCCATGGCAAAGTTGTTCTCCTGGGTTTTATAGAATGTTTCAATGCCAGCCGAAAAGAGGTCTTTCCTGAAGAAGTTCAGGTTGAGTGCACCAACAAATGAGTTATTGCTCTTTGATTTCTTGTCCAGAGCATCAGCCTTAGGTGCATATGAGGCATAGTCGCCGTAGAGGGTGAACTGGAAAAAGCTCAATGGGATAAACTGGAGCATACCATAGAAGCGTTTATATTTATTTACTTCAGGTGCATTGCCGGAATTGTTTCCTACTTTAACCCAGTATTTAACTGCCCCGGCCTCATCAAACTTACCCCGGAGGTCCACACCCAAATCGCGTGAAGAGACGATGCCGTTTAAGTCGGTAATTGTTTTTTCAAGTGATCTGTAGCCCCAGAACGATTCTGCTGTTTCAATTTCAGGTGTAGGAGAGATGCCGAAATAGAAGTCGCTGCCCGGGAAAATATTTTTCCATTTAAGGTAAGCGTCCTTAACCATAACGCCGATCTTCCCGCCTGAGGTAAGCGATGAGGCTGACTGATCTGCCTCAAGGCGGAATCTTGTGTCGAACGATTCCGAAACAGTATAATCTGCAGTTACATATATTCTTCTGAACTGAAAACCGTTCAGGTTCTTCTTTGAAGAATCCCTCTGGTCGATGTTATAAAAGTAATCGCCGAACATAAGTCCGCTTAGTTTGGGAGAGGGTTTCTCCTGTGCTGCTAAGGAATTCGCGAGAACCAGAACTAGTGCCGAAAACAGAATTATTTTTTTCATGGTTTTCCAATGTGATTGTTTTTGTTGTGTTCGTTTAATTGCCAATAAATATTGACTTTTTTAACATATAAGAATCTTAAAAAAGATGTGTTAAAGGAGTATTAAGTTAGTGTTAAGAAACTGTTAAATGGAAGGACACTCATATAACCCTTTGTTTACAGGGGGAAAACGCAATTTTGTCATTTCCTATTTAACAATAACTTAACACAAGGTGATGTAAAATTATCTTAATTTTATAGGAACATTAATATTCATGAAAAAAGCAGGAACATAGAAATCTTTATGAAAGAAGAAAAAGTACAGGTCAAAACCCGAAGTCTTAATCTTTTTTACGGGCAGAAGCAGGCGTTAAAAGATATTTCGCTTGATATTTTTACCAACCAAATTACGGCATTTATAGGCCCTTCCGGATGCGGAAAGTCGACATTCCTAAGAACTCTAAACAGGATGAACGACCTGATTGGAGGGGTGAGAATAAAAGGGGAAGTGGTTATTGACGGCGTAAACATCTATGAGGGTAATATAGATATAGTTGAACTGAGAAAGAAGGTGGGGATGGTTTTTCAGAAGCCTAATCTTTTCCCGAGATCGGTTTATGACAACCTGGTCTTCGGACCGAAATTAAACGGGATAAAGGATAAGAAAACATTAAATGAAATTGTAGAAAGGACATTAAGGCAGGCTGCCATTTGGGACGAGGTTAAAGACAGGCTTAATGAAAATGCCCTTCGGCTTTCCGGCGGGCAGCAGCAGAGGCTCTGCATTGCAAGGGCCCTGGCCGTTGATCCGGAGATAATTCTTTTAGATGAGCCCGCAAGCGCGCTCGACCCCATATCAACGGCAAAGATTGAAGAGCTGCTGGTTGAACTGAAACATAAGTACACTATTGTCATAGTTACACACAATATGCAGCAGGCTTCAAGAGTAAGCGATTATACGGCGTTTTTCTACATGGGCGAGCTTATTGAATACGGCAAGACCAGAACAATGTTTACCAAGCCTTCACTGAGGAAAACGGAGGAGTATATTACAGGAAGATTTGGCTGAAAACTTAATACAGAAATAACATTAAATTCACAATTAGTTAACATTGGAACATTATTTTGGTTAAAAACAAAAAAAAGGAATAAATGAAAATAGCTCATATCTCAGACTTACATGTCTGCACCAGGCGGAACTTCAGTAATATAAAAAATGCACGCAGACTTTTGGAACACATAATAAACAATAATTATGATCACGTAGTAATTACCGGGGACATTACCGAGAACGGTAATGAAAAAGAATTCAGGCTGATAAGGAAGCTTTTGGAAGAGTTCAATCTTCTGGATACAAATAAGCTTTCCGTTGTAATTGGAAATCACGACATATACGGCGGGATACAGTTTGCCGAGGACATAATCGGATTTCCGGAAAAGTGCAGCAGGACCAACTATAAAATGAAATTGAGGGAATTTGAAGTATACTTCCGCGAGGCGTTTGAGAGGATATATGCACCGGGAGATGATTTCTTCCCATATGCCAAGGACCTGGGTGAAGTTGTCCTGCTGGGAATCAACTCGATCAGCGAATACTCGAAGATGAAAAATCTTTTTGCCTCAAAAGGGAAAATATCCGAAAGCCAGTACGATGGCCTCAGGGAAATATTCAGTTCCGGAAAATATATGGATAAAACGGCAGTAGCACTGGTACATCATCATTTTTACAAAGTGCCGTTTTTTTCTTTCAGCAACGAAAGCAGTATCTGGGCACGGATTGAAAATGAGGCGATGAAGCTGAGGGGAAGGAAAAAGTTTTTGAAGTTCCTGCAAAGCGGCAATGTAAAACTTGCCCTTCACGGGCATGTGCATGAATCTGTTGAATACTCAAAGAAGGGAATAAGATGCCTGAATGCGGGTGAGACTTTCCGTCCCGGGTTTCCTGAGAGGATCAGTTATAATTCAATAACCGTAGATGGCGCTTCCATTATGACAGAAAACGTAGTACTGCCGGATAAAAAAGAGTTAAAGCTTCGTGAGAGCTATCCCCAAATGCAGGTGGTTTGTTTTTAGATCACCTGGCGAAAGACAGGAAAATATGAAAGGTAAAATCTTGATCGTTGATGATGAAAAGGATATTGTAGAATTATTAAAGTACAATATTGAGCGCGAGGGTTTTCAGGTGATCTGTGCCAATAACGGCCGCGAGGCACTTGAAAGATTGACGGAAAAGCCCGACATGATAATAATGGACGTAATGATGCCGGAGATGGACGGCTATGAGGCCTGCAGGAGAATTCGTGAAGATAAAAACACCTGCCGCATCCCACTGATATTTCTTACTGCGAAGTCCGCCGAGTCTGACGAGGTTATGGGACTTGAAATGGGAGCCGATGATTTTGTGGCTAAACCGATTTCCCCGAAAAAACTTATTGCCCGTATCAGGGCAAACCTCAGATGGATAGAAAAACTTTCCCGCGGGGAAAACGGGACGACATCCGTTTTAATACTGGGCCCGCTGGAAATAGACAGGGAGAAGTTTGAAGTCCGTGTTGACGGCGTAAATGCCCATTTCCTTAAAAAAGAGTTTGAAATCCTTTCCTGCATAGCAATGAAGCCCGGCAGGGTTATGACACGTGAAACAATATTAAATGAGATATGGGGAGAGGACTCCTATATAACGGAAAGGACAATAGACGTGCATATAAGGAAAATACGCGAGAAACTTGGTCCTCATGCAGAAATGATAGAAACAGTTAAGGGTGTGGGCTACCGCATTAGAAGCCATGAAAAGGCTGCTTGAAGCCAAAATGAACCGCCGGGAGCGTGATAACTCCTTCAAAAAGCCATAAAATCAGCATTCTGAAAGCCAGCAGAAATCCATATTTCTCTTCATAGCCTATATTAACAAATTGTTAAGTTTGCTTAGGCCTATATAAAACGAACCTCAATTTTTTTAATTTTACTATAGAAATATTAATTAGGCCTGACCCGGGTAAAAATACAAATAACTGAAAAAGAAATCTAAAGATATAGCAATATTGAAAACAACAGGAGTATTCAAATGTCAAAAAAATCAGTTTTAGCCTCAATAGCCGTTCTGGCAGCTCTTATGGTCTTCGGATGCGGAAGATCCAAAACTTCCGTTACACTGGCAGGGTCTACAGCCTTCCAGCCATTTGCCGAGAAACTGGCAGAACAGTACATGCAGTCGCATAATAACGTAAACATAACTGTCCAGGGTGGCGGCTCAGCCGTTGGTATCCAGTCCGCAAACTCCGGTGCCGCACAGGTGGGAATGGCTGACCTGGTTCAGCTGCCGGATGAGGCCAAAGGGCTGACCTCGGTTATAGTTGCAAGGGACGGGGTTGCAATTGTTGTAAATCCAAAGAACCCCATTACAAATCTTACAACAGACCAGGTGCGCGACATATTTAACGGCAAGATCACTAACTGGAAGGAAGTCGGCGGCCAGGACGCTCCGATTACCGTGGTCTCAAGAGAAGCCGGTTCAGGCACGAGATCATCTTTTGAAAAGATCATCGGAAACATTCAGCTTAAAAAAGACGCCCTCATACAGGACTCAAACGGCACAATACGCGAGACCGTATCAAATGATCCGAATTCCATCAGCTATCTTTCACACGGACTTGTAAACGAGAAGGTTAAGCCACTTACATTAGACGGCATACAGCCCACGGTTGATAACATTGTTGGCGGAAGCTATAAACTCTCAAGGCCGATATTCCTTCTTGTAAAGGGAGAGCCGAAGGGAGAAATAAAGAATTTCATAGACTATATACTTTCTCCGGAAGGGCAGAAGACAATAAAAGATAACGGGCTTTTACCTGCAAAGTCTTAAGAAGAAGAACAGAAATTGTTAAAACGGTTAAAAACAGATTCCAGGAATTTTAATGAAACTTGTTGGTGAAAAGGGTGTAAAGCGGATTTTAATGGCGGTAGCATTCTCTGCTATCTCGGCACTGCTTCTGATAACACTCTTTATTATAAATGAAGGGCTCCCGTTTATTTTCAAGTACGGGGCAGGTAACTTTCTTTTGTCTTCTGAGTGGGACCCCCAGGCAGGGAAGTTCGGCATATTTCCAATGATAGCCGCCTCGCTCTGGGTAACATTTGGTGCAATGATCATAGGGGCCCCTCTGGGCGTTGCAGTGGCGCTCTTTTTAGCAGAGTATGCTCCAAGGCCATTGATGAAGGCGGTAAAGCCCACAATTGAGCTACTGGCTGCAATCCCGTCCGTTGTTTACGGCTTTATTGGAGTAGTGGTGCTGGCACCCTTTATAAGGAGCTACTTCGGGGGGCCGGGGCTCTCACTTCTGGCGGGATCAATTATACTTGGCATTATGATACTGCCGACAGTAATAAGCATAAGCATCGATTCAATAATGGCTGTTCCAAGGAGCTACCGTGAGGGCTCGCTTGCGCTTGGGGCCACAACGTGGCAGACAATTAACATGGTTACAATTAAAGCCTCAAAGTCGGGAATAATAGCAAGCATTATTCTTGGCCTTGGCCGTGCTGTCGGGGAAACAATGGCTGTCATTATGGTTGCCGGAAACTCGGTTAATATACCTCACTCGGCAACAGACTCGGTAAGGACACTTACGGCAAACATCGCCCTCGAGATGAGTTATGCCACAGGGATGCACCGCCAGGCGCTTTTTGCAACGGGTGTAGTGCTCTTTACAGGCATAATCATTCTTAACTCAATTGCCAGCGTTGCACTCAGAAAAAGGAATGGGAAAAGATGAGAATAAATCCGCGTCATACACAGAAAGCAGCCGTTGTCATACTGGGCGGGGCAACAGCCCTGGTACTGTTGATACTGGTTTTTATAATATTTTTCATACTTGAAAAAGGCCTCCCAGTAATCAATCTTCAGTTTCTTACAAGTAACCCGCAGGAAATGGGGCGCTCGGGAGGGATTTTCCCGACTATCATAGGGACAGTAGTTCTAACTTTTGTTGCACTGCTTATTGCAACCCCTCTTGGGGTGTTTACATCTGTATATTTAAGTGAGTACACAAAAGAGACGCTTCTTACAAAAATCATCAGGTTTGGAACGGACTGCCTGGCCGGGATTCCTTCAATCATATTCGGGCTGTTCGGCTACATATTTTTTGTTATAACGCTTCAGATGGGGTGGTCCATCTTAGCCGGTAGCCTGACGCTTGCCGTAATGGTGCTTCCTACGATTATACGTACTTCAGAAGAAGCCATTCGTGCGGTGCCCAAGGTCTACCGTGAGGTCAGCTTTTCGCTCGGGGCCTCGGGCTGGCAGACTGTAAGGAAAGTAATTCTTCCGAACGCCTTACCTGGAATTGTAACAGGCGTTATGCTTTCAATAGGGCGTTCAATTGGGGAGACTGCAGCCGTAATTTTTACGGCGGGATCGTCCTTAAGGATCCCGACGACGGCATTTGATTCAGTAAGAACAATGGCGGTTCATTTCTATCTCCTTGCACGTGAGGGCATATCGCAGGAGAACGCCTACGGGACTGCCGCTACACTGATCATTGCGGTTCTGATTGTTAACCTTACAGCATACTGGGTAATGAACCGTTTTATCGCAAGGAGAGGATAATTTTAATGAGTACAAAATTTCAGATAAAGAACTTCAGCTTTTTTAATAACAGTCACCCGGTCTTAAAGAGCATCAATATGGATATTACCGACCGGGAGATACTTGGCGTTATAGGGCCCGCGGGTTCCGGAAAAACCACATTCCTCCGGTCATTAAACAGGATGAATGAACTTGAAACGGGCAGCAGGACTGAAGGTGAAATCCTGATGGACGGGCAGAACATTTATAATGCTGAAGTTGACGTGGTTACGTTAAGAAAGAAAGTGGGGATGGTTTTTGCAATGCCCGTTCCTCTTCCCATGAGCATTTATGAAAACGTTGTCTACGGGCCGAGGCTCTCGGGCATAAGCAGCAAAGCACAGCTTGACGAACTGGTGGAAAAAAGCCTCAGTGCGGCTTTTATATGGGATGAGGTCAAGGACCGCCTGAAGCTCTCGGGTCTCAGGCTTTCCGGTGGCCAGCAGCAGAGACTCTGCCTGGCGCGCGTGCTTGCAATGAAGCCCGAGGTTATTCTTTTAGATGAGCCGTGCTCGGGGCTGGACCCAATTTCAACGGCAAAGATAGAAGACGCTCTTACGGTGCTTAAAAAAGAATACACAATTATACTAGTGACAAATAATACAAAACAGGCTGCCCGCGTGGCAGACAAGACGGCATATTTCCTTATGGGGGAAATGATAGAAATGGGGCTTACAAGGCAGATATTTACTGCCCCTAAAAAACAGGAAACTCATGATTATATTACAGGAAGATTCGGCTGATGGAAAACTTAATAACTGACATAAAAAATAAAATGGAGGTTTCAAATCTGGACCTGTTTTACACAAGGTTTCAGGCGCTGAAATCAGTTTCCATGCCGGTAGAAAGAAATAAAATTACGGCTTTAATCGGACCGTCGGGCTGCGGTAAGTCCACTCTCCTCAGGTGCCTTAACCGCATGAATGATTTAATACCGGGCACAAAAGTAACAGGCAGCATAACATTGGATGACATGGACGTTTACAGCCAGGAGATGCAAGTAACCGACTTAAGAAAACGCGTGGGGATGGTTTTTCAGAGGCCAAACCCTTTTCCTCTTTCAATCTATGAGAACGTTACCTACGGGCTTAAGGTGGCAGGTGTCAGGAACAGAAAGATTCTGGATGAAGCCGCCGAAAGAAGCCTTAAGGGCGCATGGATGTGGGATTATGTGAAGGATAAGCTTGACCATCCGGCGCTTGAACTCCCGCTGGACCAGCAGCAGAGGCTCTGCATAGCAAGGCTGCTTGCAGTGGAGCCTGAAGTGATTCTGATGGATGAGCCGTGCTCGGCTCTGGACCCGATTGCGACAATGAAGGTTGAAGAACTGATGCTTGATCTGGTGAAGAATTACACCATTGTAATTGTAACACACAACATGCAGCAGGCAGCCCGCGTTTCGGAATATACGGGTTATATGCTCCTGGGGAAAATGATAGAGTTTAACAATACGAAGGCAATATTTACAAAGCCCAAGGACAAACTGACGGAAGAATATATTTCAGGAAAGTATGGCTGATCACGTCCAGCCATAAAAAAGCAGGGTAAGAGAAGAAAACTTCTCTACCCTGCTTCAAAAAAATCTTCTTTTAACTATTCGACTAACTATTCTACCGGCTCGCCGCCTTTATCAAGTTTCTTTTTGTGTGTAATAAACTCTGCATCCACGTAGAAGACCAGGTCTTCGGCAATATTTGTGGCGTGGTCGGCAAGGCGTTCAACATGCCGCGATAAGACGATCAGGTGGCTTGCAGGTTCAATAAGCGAGGGGTCCGCCTGCATTTTGGCTACAAGGAACTTAAAAGTTTCTTTATTGAGCTTGTCTACAACGTCATCTGAATCCAGCACCTGGCGGGCGCGTTCAGTGCTTCTGTTAATAAATGAGTCTATGGCATCCTGCACCATTTTTCTGGCCTGGGCACCCATTTCCACAATTTTAGATTCAATAATGAGGTCGTGAAAGCCTTTGGTCTTCTTTACGCGCTGAGCAATATTAACCGCAATGTCGCCGCAGCGCTCCAGCTGGTTATTGATCATAAGTGCCGAGAGAATGAATCTCAGGTCGCTTGCAACGGGCTGGAAAAGGGCGAGTATATTTTCGCACTGTGTATTTATCAGGTTGTCGTAGGCATCTACTTCATTATCCCTGGCTTTCATGCCTTTGCAGAGTTCAATGTCTCCGGTTTCAAGAGCCTTGGCTGCGCGTCCTACCTGTTCATCGACGAGCGATGCCATTTTAATGAGGTTTTCTTTTAAGCTCTCTGTTTCTTTTACGAAGTTTTCCTGCATAGTTCTTCTCTCGAATAATAATTAATAATTAGCTGTACTAATAGGGTTTAGCCAGTATGCTTAAGACCAGTGACCACATTGTGCATACAATGTAAGCAAAATTTCAGTATTGCAGCAATATCATAACTTAAAAATAACAAATCACAGTGACATTAGGTGTTAATTAATTGTTAAGTTTTATTCCATACTATTTGAAAGTTCCGGAATGTAAAGCCTTAAGGGCGGAAAAAATCCCTGCCTGAAGGCTGGTGACTAAATCAGGCAGGGAGCAAATTTTTGCAATTTGATATTAATTAATGAGGTATTGCAACCGGCATTTCAACGCCCAGCTGTTTTAAGACTCCGGGAAGCCCGCCGCCTTCAACATGGGTAAGTTTCAGCTTTGTTATCTTATTGTCTTTAACCGTAACTTCAAGCGGCTCTTCGGGCATTTTCACGGTTTTATTTGTTGCCGGAATGTCCTTGATTCCCGGGATTGGCGAAGGTAGGGTGTTTGTATGCGTACCTGTAAGTTTTACTTTCACAAACACGCGGTCACCCTTGTCCTCGGTAATCCTGTAATTAAAGCGGAAGTCAGGCATTCCTTTATTAAAAGCACGATGTAAGCCAAGGAATTCGTAGCTGCCCAGCGGATCGGGACCGACGCCAACCACCTTGAAATCTTTTGAGAGAAAATTATCAGCTTTCGTAAAGTCATTGTTTTCAATTGCCGTCAAAAATTCTTCTACAACTTTGCCTGCTTTCATATTATCCTCCTTTCAAAAGGAAATATTAAGTTTATTTGAACCTGCAGCAAAACCATTTATTTGCAATGCCTGCCGCACAGCCAATTTTTCAAGAAATATGAAAAATTTCAAGTGGCAATAAAATTACACTACCGTGTTCGGGCATCCGCCTGCGGCTTTTCATTTTGAAAACCGTCATTTCCATTTTGGAAATCCTGCTTTTATTGAAAGGATGAAAATGTCCTTTTGGGGCTGAAAACAGGCAGAATTAGGCATTGAAACTCTGGCACTTATTTAGCAGCTTTATACATTGCCAATACCTGTAATAACAGGTTAATTCTAACATAACCATTTCCCAGGCAAACTTAATATGACAACTGTTCTATACATTATTATAAATATTCTTCTCGTTGCGGGTTTTGTTAAGCTCATGACGAAGAAAGACTACCTTTCGTACCTGTTTAACGGCAGGTGGTTTCTGACGTGGATTGCAGTAGGTATAATCACTCTCATGGATGAGCTGACGTCAATCTACTATGCCCCTTTTGAGGCTTACAGGTTCATCGGGCTGAAGGCAATTGTTTATATTGCTCTTACTTCTATTCTCATAAGGTTTCTTTCAACCAGGATGGTTGAGATTGCGGAGATACTTGAAGTAAATAATATTAAGGGGGGCGGAGTTTATTCTTTTTCCTACCTCGTTCTGGGGCCAAGCTTTTCATTTATAGCAATCTCTTCGATCATAGTTGATTATGTCCTGACGGCAACAATCTCCACCGTAAGCGCCGTGGAAAACGGCACGTCTTTTCTTGCCATGGGGCCTGAGATAAGATTTATACTGAAGTTCGGCGTCATATGGGCCATAACAGGGCTTAACATTGTGGGAATAAAGGAGAATGCAAAGTTTACATTTCTGATATTTGTCTTTGCAGCATTCGTGCTGGTAAATCTCATTATCGGCGGGGCAGCTAATATGCACCCGGGTACCGTTGGACAACTTGGGGAGAGTTTTAAGGGCTTCTGGGGGGACATAAGCCACGGGTCCATATTTGGGTCTTATCAGAATATAATTATCGGCATCGGGAGCTGTATTCTGGCTTATTCAGGAATTGAGTCGGTTCTTCAGACGGCTTCTCTTGTAAAAAGCTGGAAAGAGATCAGACGAGCCTACCTTTTCCTGGCGGTAACAGTAGGTATAGTTACCCCTCTTATTGCTCTTTTTGCACTTTCATCAAATGTTGATATCAGTAAGCATGAAACTGACCTCATACCGGCCTTTGCCGCAAGCGTAAACGGAGAGATCTTTGGAATTGTTGTTGCCGTACTTGCGAGCATTACGCTTATCATGGCGGTCAATACGGCCATGGTTGCCTCGGCAGAGCTCATTGAAAAGGTTGGAGAGAGGTACAACTACCAGTGGCTCATACAGCTCAATAAAAAACAGTCACTCTACAGAATACATATTATTAATGGTATTTTCTATACCGTAATACTTTTAATTACCAGCGGCAGCCAGGCAATGCTGGCCGAGATGTATGCCGTAGGGCTTGTTGCCAGCTTCTGCATAAATACAGGTTCACTCCTCATATACAGGTATTCAAAAGGGACTAAAGAGATTACATACCACACTTCAAGGCTGGGGACGCTTCTTCTTTTTATCATCCTTTTGAGCACGTTTACCTACATTATTATCCACCGGCCCTTCGGCACACTGCTCTGGTTCATAATTACGGTTACATTCCTCATTGCAGGCCTTAAAATAGCCAAGTTCCGTGCACCTGAGATTCCTGTCAGGAGGGCTACAAGAACCCCTATGGATCTTCTTTTCGCCATACTTGACGTTCCGGAAGATGATGTCCACCTTTATTTCAGGCGTCCTACGGAGAGTGAAAAGAATAAAGATGGAAATTCACTTTATGTGAGTTTTTATTCCCCTAGAAAGGAGGCTCCTCACAATTTAAGCCCGAATCATTTCTGGATGTCAATTCAGAGAAAGACGAATCTTTTCGGAATGATCATTGCGCTTCTTAAGACTCTGGATTATGAGTTGCCGCCGGACAAGCGCCTGCACATTCATTTCGGCTGGCCGTTGTCGTCCTGGCTAGACAGGATGTCGATCGGTGTAATGATCTATAACATAATCAATCTGCCCAGGAAATTCCCGAAGTTTAACTTTGTGATTGAATACTCAGTCAGGGAAAAAATCAAGGAAATAGTTTAAGTTATGGAATAAAATATTACATTACGGTGTAAAACTTAAAAGGGGTTATGGAAAAGGCAAATATACTGGTTATTGACGATGAGGAATCTTTAAGGGGTCTTATAAGGCAGATGCTTGAGCTTGAAGGCTTCAGGGTTTTTGAAAGCGGAACTGCAGAAGAGGGGCTCTCAATTCTCTCAAGAGAGGATGTGCATGCCGTAATCAGCGACGTGAGACTGCCGGACGCCAACGGTATAGACCTCATTCCAAAGATAAAGGCAATTAATAGCCTCTGCGAGATAATTGTTATTACTGCATACGGAACGATTAAAGACGGGGTAAGGTCAATCCAGTCGGGCGCCTTTGATTATATAACAAAAGGTGATGAGGACAACAGGCTCATTTCACTGGTTGAAAAGGCGGTTGAAAAGGTAAATCTTAAGACAAAAATTACGCAGCTTGAAAAAAGGATCAGTGAGAAGTACGGTTTTGAGAATGTAATTGCGTGTTCGGACATGATGAAGGATACGGTTTCATTTGCAAAGAAAATTGCTGAGACTGACGCGCCCGTTCTTTTAATGGGAGAGACCGGTTCAGGCAAGGAAGTTTTTGCACAGGCAATCCACAGTGCCAGCCCAAGAAAAGATGAGCACTTTATAGCCGTCAACTGCAGCTCATTTTCGAAGGAGCTCCTGGAGTCTGAAATGTTCGGCTATAAGGCAGGTGCCTTTACGGGAGCTGTAAGGAACAAAAAAGGCTTGTTTGAGGAAGCGGACAAAGGGACGCTCCTTTTAGACGAGATTGGAGAGCTGGACGTCTCGCTTCAGGCAAAACTCTTAAGAGTCCTGGAGACTAATGCCTTCATAAAGCAGGGTGATACAAAGACGACGAATGTGGATGTAAGGATTATTGCTGCCACAAACAGGAATATTGAGGAAGAGGTTTCAAAAGGAAGTTTCAGAAAGGACCTTTACTACAGGCTGAGCGTGGTAAAGCTGGAAATCCCTTCCTTGAGGGACAGAAGGGAGGATATTGTCCCCCTCATAAACTCATTCATTAAGTATTTCAGTGCCAGGCTTAATAAAACGGTAAGTGAAGTTGAGCCTGAATTTATAGAGAAGCTCAGGCAGTATGACTTCCCCGGGAATATAAGGGAGCTGAGGAATATAGTTGAGCGTGCGGTTATTATAAGCGAAGAGGGCAGGCTGAAAGCCTCTTATCTCCCAAGGGAAGTTATATTCAGCACCCCCTCCCGGGCAGGCAAGGAAGCGGGCCGGACACTTGATGAATTTGAAAAGCAGCACATACTGGATGCCTTAAGCCAGGCCGGCGGAAACAAGCAGAAAGCCGCTGAAACGCTAGGCATTGGTCTGACAACCCTCTATAGAAAACTCCAGCAGTACGGGCTATAAAGCAGGCAATTGCTTTTGCTCCTCTTCCCAGGGGACCACACTATCTATTCAATCCATTTATAAACAAACATTTTCATTTCGAGAGCCGGATTTCCATTTCGGCAACCCTTAGAGCAGAAAACATATAAGTACACCTATATTTATGCCCGAAAGCCTGAAAATTCAGGCTTTTTTTTTGTCAATTAGTTGGCATGCAATTGGATTTCTATAATTAAAGGAGGGAGAAAAAGACAATCCCCTGAAAAAATAATGAGGTGATAAAATGTTAACAAGTCTTCTAATGATTGTTTTAGGTTCAATGCTGTTCTACATAAACATCAGGTTTATTGACTTTTTTGACAAAATGTAATTGACGGGAGAGAGGGAAATGATAATACTACTGATTCTTTGTTTTGCCGTAGGAATATATTTAACATATGCCTTAATAAAACCGGAGAAATTTTAAGGATATACTATTATGAATACAGAGATCTTTGGAATTGCTGCAACATTCATTCTTACTGTACTATTTGCCTACCCTTTAGGGAAGTATATGGCAAAAGTATTTAAGGGGGAGAAAGTCTGGAGCGACTTTTTAAAGCCGTTCGAAAGGCTCATTTTCAGGATATCAGGAATTGATCCTGAAAAGCCTATGGACTGGAAAGAAGGTCTAAAAGCAATGCTTCTGCTAAACGTGGTTTTTTTCCTATGGGCATATGTACTTTTGCTGATAAGGCATCCTTTCTTAAATCCCATGGATATTCCGGCTATGGAGGCCTCTCTTGCATTTAATACGGCTGCAAGTTTTGTCTCAAATACGAATCTTCAGCACTATTCAGGTGAAACCGGTGCGTCATATTTTACACAGATATTTCTTCTTATGTTTATGCAGTTTGTAAGTGCCTCTACAGGTATTGCCGCTCTTGCGATGTTGTTTAAAGGCCTGGTACAGAGGCAAATGAGTGATCTGGGAAACTTCTACTGCCTTGTTGTAAAAAGCACCACAAGAATACTTCTTCCGCTTTCAGTTGCTGTTGCCGTTATCTTATTGTTAAACGGCACCCCAATGACATTTAACGGTGCACAAAAAATAATTACACTGCAGGGTGACACGGTAAGTGTTGCTACGGGACCTGCTGCCGGCATGGTGGCTATAAAGCAGTTGGGAACAAACGGCGGCGGATTTTTTGGAGTAAATTCAGCTCACCCGCTGGAAAATCCTAATTACCTGACTAATATGGTTGAGAATATTTCAATATTAGTTATTGCAATAGGGCTGGTTTTCTCCTTCGGGTTTTATCTTGAGAAAAAGAAGTTGGGATATATTTTCTTTAGTGTAATGGCTGCAATAATGCTTTTATTTCTTATTCTTACTGTCAGGTGGGAAATTGACGGCAACCCGAAAATAAAAGCCATTGGGATCTCACAACAGCAGGCATCGAACATGGAAGGCAAGGAAGTGCGCTTTGGTCCTGCGGCTTCAGCTTATTGGGGAGTTACAACAACTTCTACATCAAACGGTTCTGTAAATTCAATGCACGACAGTTTTATGCCGCTTTCAGGCGGGCTGTTTATGATTGATATGATGATAAATTCAATATTCGGAGGCGTCGGGGTTGGATTCTTAAACTTTTTTATCTACCTGGTTATTGCTGTCTTTATAGCCGGACTTATGGTTGGGCGCACTCCTGAGCTGCTGGGCAAAAAGATAGAGGCGAAAGAAGTAAAAATAGCCGCTGTTGTGCTGCTGCTGCATCCGTTGTTAATCCTTGTTGGAACAGCCATTGCTGCTCATATCTCTGCAATAAACCCATCCATAGGCTGGACACCTAACCCGGGATATCATGGCTTTTCAGAGATGCTTTATGAATTTACTTCCTCCTCAGCAAACAACGGCTCGGGATTCGAAGGTCTGGGGGATAATACATATTTCTGGAATATCATGTGCGGCACTGTTATGCTCCTGGCACGCTTCATACCGATAATAGGACCGGTTGCAATTGCAGGGCTCCTGGCCAGGAAAAAGAAGATCCCCGAATCAGCCGGAACACTCAGAATCGACAGCCTGACATTCGGCATTGTGCTAATTGCTGTAATTGCAATAGTTGCAGCTTTATCATTTTTCCCGGCCTTGGCCGTAGGGCCTATTGCAGAATATTTTTCAATGTAAGCATAAAATTTAATTGGTGAAAATATGGGAAAAAGAAAAAAATCCGCAAAGTTATTTGAACCCGAAATTTTAAGTGCCGCGTTCAAAGAATCCTTTGTTAAATATAACCCTGCTGTAATGATGAAGAATCCCGTAATGTTTACGGTAGAAATAGGCACCTTTGTTATGCTTGCAGTTACAATAATAACAGCAATTAACCCTGAAAGCGGACAGGGAAGTTTTTTATATAATTTAGTTATTACTGTATTACTCTTCCTTACAAACCTCTTTGGAAATTTTGCAGAGGCAATTGCAGAGGCAAGGGGGAAGGCACAGGCGGCTTCACTGAGGAAAACAAGGGAGGTAACGCCGGCAAATCTCGTCTTACCTGCGGGGGAAGTAAAGCTCATAAACTCCTCAGAACTAAAGAAAGGAGACGTATTTGTTGCGTCAGCCGGAGAGACAATTCCGGCTGACGGTGAGATAATTGAAGGACTTGCTTCAATTGATGAATCCGCAATTACCGGCGAATCAGCACCGGTCATCAGGGAAGCCGGTACCGACCACTCCGGTGTGGTTGGTGGAACAAAGGTTTTGTCAGATAGAATAAAAGTGCAGGTAACAAGTAATCCCGGTGAAACCTTCCTGGATAAAATGATAGCACTGGTGGAAGGCGCTAGCAGGAAAAAGACCCCGAATGAAATAGCCCTTACAATTCTTCTTGCGGGCTTTACAATAGTATTCCTGCTCGTGACAGCAACACTCGAGCCTTTTGCTGAATATTCAAAAACTTCCATAACAATAGCAGCCCTGGTCTCATTATTTGTATGTCTGATACCAACTACAATCGGTGCTTTGCTCTCGGCAATCGGCATTGCCGGCATGGACAGGGCCTTGAGGGCAAACGTGATCTCAAAATCCGGCAAGGCAGTTGAAAATGCCGGAGATATTGATACTGTACTGCTCGATAAGACAGGCACAATTACAATCGGCAACCGCAAGGCTACAAATTTCTACCCGGTAGACGGCTTTTCAAAAGAAGAGTTCATCCGCTACTGCCTCCTGAGTTCAATGGCCGACTCGACGCCGGAAGGGAAATCGATACTTGAGCTGGGCGAAAAAAATAACATTAAAATAAATGAGAAAGACGTACAGGGGGCCAGGTTTATAAAATTTTCCGCTGAGACCAGGATGAGCGGGATTGACCTGCCGGGCGGTATAGAGATCAGAAAGGGTGCCTGGGATTCTATTAAGGCAATGTCCAATAGCCATTATTCCTTTAACTCTAAGGCAGAAATTGAAGAAATAGAAAAGAATGTAAGGCACATTGCTGAAAACGGGGGCACGCCGCTGGCAGTGGCTGTTGACCATAAAGCCCTGGGAGCCATACAGCTGGAAGATATCATTAAACCCGGTATTCAGGAACGCTTTGAACGTTTAAGAAAGATGGGAGTTAAGACCGTAATGGTTACCGGGGACAACCCGCTGACGGCTAAATACATTGCAAACAAGGCAGGAGTTGACGACTTTATTGCAGAGGCAAAGCCCGAGGACAAGCTTAGATACATAAGGGAAGAACAGAAATCAGGAAAGCTGGTTGCAATGATGGGCGACGGCACAAATGACGCCCCGGCTCTTGCACAGGCTGACGTTGCCGTTGCAATGAACACAGGAACACAGGCAGCCAAGGAAGCAGCCAATATGGTTGACCTGGATAATGACCCGACAAAACTCCTGGAAGTAATTGAAATAGGCAAACAGATGCTTATTACAAGAGGCAATGTTACAACATTCTCACTTGCAAACGACGTTGCAAAATACTTCGCAATTATTCCCGGCATTTTTGCAGCCGCAATTCCGGGCCTTAACGCGCTTAATATTATGCGCCTGGGCTCATCTGAATCAGCAATACTTTCAGCAGTTATATTTAATGCACTCGTAATACCGGCACTCATTCCGCTGGCACTAAAAGGAGTTAAATATAAAGCTATCGGCGCCACTGCCATGTTAAGAAGAAACCTTTTCATCTATGGCCTGGGCGGTATTATTTCTCCTTTTATAGGAATTAAATTGATAGATATGGTAATCAGCCTGTTCTTCTGATTTGTGAAAGGCTTAGAGAGTATTGTCCTCTGGGCTTAAATTAAAATATTCAATAATTGAATAAATTGATAATAAATGAAAACATTACGAAATATATTAGGCATACATTTTACACTTCTCATTCTTTGCAGTGTAATATTCACATTAGTTATCTGGGCAATAGCACAGCTGTTTCCCTCTGCTGCCGAAGGATTTCCAATCATGAAAGACGGAAGGATAATTGGCTATGAAAATGTGGGGCAGAAATTCACAAAAGATAAGTATTTCCAGGGCCGGCCTTCAGCTTCTGATTATAATGCCGCAGCTACATCTGCAAGCAATATGGGCCCAACAAATCCTGATTACCTGAAAGAAGTTAAAGCAAGAGTTGATACGTTTCTTGTTCATAATCCCGGGATAAAGGTCTCAGATATTCCTGTTGAAATGGTAACAGCATCAGGCAGCGGCCTGGATCCTCATATTTCTCCGGAGGGCGCGCTTATTCAGGTAAAAAGAATTTCACGGGCAAGAGATATTCCGGAATACAAAATTAGAGAGCTTGTGGAAAAATATAAAGAAAAACCGCTTCTGGGGCTTTTCGGTCCGGAACGCATTAATGTACTGAGGCTTAATCTGGCACTTGAAAAATTAGAGATAAAATAGTTGAGGGTTATGGGTCTTCAGTTACTTATAATATAATTATTAACGGGAGATATAAAAAGATGAAAGAGACAATAAAAGAAATCCTTTCAAAGGCAGATGAAAAATACCGCCTCAGGTATCTGCTTGGAAAGGATGATATTGACGATATACAGGCTGCAATTGTGGTCTTAAGGGAAAGCCTGATGAAGGAATTCCCAGGCCTAATTATCAGATCGCGCCTGGATAAAATCAAACTTGAGAGCCAAACGGATGAATATTATACGATAATGGTGATTCAACTTATACCGGAACATCTTATATTGCAGTACAATGAATTCGGGGCCCTGGAACTATTCAATTCCAGATCAGAATGTGATATGAAACTCATAGGTGAGGTCAAAAGCGTTCTTAAAAGCCTGGGTTTTTATCAGACCGGCGAAAGCCGTGGCCAGGAAGACAGATATGACTGGCACTTCGAAACCTACAAAATAGACGTGATAAGAAGAAAAATATAGTACGGGAGAATATTTGGCTTTGGAAAGTGCTGAAGATACAAGAAGTGCATCGGTTGAATACTTTCTCCAGATGATTAAATCCTCCAGGAGGGGAAAGTTCAAGATCTATATCGGCATGGCGGCCGGAGTGGGGAAAACTTTCCGCATGCTTCAGGAGGCACATCAGCTCCTGGAAAGCGGTATTGACGTGTGCATAGGATATATTGAATCTCATGGCAGGTCTGAAACAGAAAAGCTTAAAGCAGGACTTCCTGAAATTCAAAGGAAATCAACTTTCTATAAGGGCAGAATGCTGGAGGAGATGGACCTTGATGCGATTCTTATAAGAAAGCCGGAACTTGTGCTGGTCGACGAACTGGCTCACACAAATATGCCCGGATCCAAAAACACTAAAAGGTGGGAAGACGTTATTCAGATAATTGATAACGGTATTAATGTAATAAGTACTGTGAATATACAGCACATTGAAAGCATCAACAAGGAAGTGGAAAGAATTACGGGCGTTGAAATAAAAGAACGGGTTCCCGACAGCGTAATTGAAATGGCAGATGAAATTGTCAATGTCGACCTTGCCATAGATGATCTCATTGAAAGGATTAAGGAGGGTAAAGTTTATGACATGGGGAAGGTTCCTACGGCCCTTAATAATTTTTTCCAGACCGAAAAGCTCCTGCAGCTGAGGGAACTGGCCTTAAGAGAGTCAACCCGTCAGGTGGGGCGCAAAATAAAAAGGGACCTGATAAAGCAGCCGAAAAGAAATAATGCAGTACTGACATGCCTTAGCAGCAACAGCAAGTCGGGTGTAAACCTTATAAGGAAATCCGCCAGGCTGGCATCCATTAATAATTCAAAGTGGTACGTTCTTTATGTCCAGACTCAAAAGGAAAGTCCCGAGAATATCGAAGCTTCTGAACAGAGGCACCTGATAAATAATTTCAAGCTGGCGACTGAGCTGGATGCGGAAGTGGTCAGGATCAAGGCTAATAATGTCCCGGAAGCAATAGCTGAATATGCCAGGAATAAAGAGATAGGGACCATCGTGCTGGGGAGGCCGGAACAAGGCTTTTGGGAACAGCTGACAAAAAACAATATATTAAAAGATTTATTTAAGCTAATAAAAAATTTAAGCATAGACATTTTTATTGTATCTAATCATGAATAAGTTAAAAACAAAAATACTGCTGCTGCTTTCATTTATTTTCCTGATCATACTGGTGCTCGGAATCATGGGCTCGCAGTTTATCTCAGTTCTCTCCAGGGACTCGGGGGAAATTATTAAGGATAACTACAAGTCGATTGAATATACCTCAAACATGCTTAAAGCGCTGGACGGGCTTTATACGCTTCACGCTGAAAGGGACCTTCTCAGGCACGATGTCTCAGCTGTAAATGAGACCGGGCAGAAAAAGCTGACGAAGCTGTTTAATGACAATCTTTATGCGGAGGAGAAAAATATAACCGAAACGGGTGAGGACGAAATAATAGGTATTCTTAAACAGGATTATGCCGGCTTTCTGGATATTATGGAAAAGGCGGAGAAGACGGGAGAGAGAAACTATGCCCTGCAGCTTAAGGACAAGTATGATGACGTGCGGAGCTCAATAGAAGGAATTTACAAGATAAACTCAAACGCTATAGTAAATAAGAACAATAAGGCTGCCTCTACGGCCAGGCAGGTTACGCGTTATATGATGATATTAACGGGATTAAGCCTCATTCTGGCACTCGGGTTTATAGCATATTTCCCTGTTTATATATTGCGCCCCATTTACGAACTGACCAATAAAATAAAAGCAATATCCATGGGGGACTACGGCCAGAAGCTTCCTTTTACCTCGGCCGATGAACTAGGCATACTGGTAAAAGAATTTAACAGCATGTCTACAAAACTGAAGGAATATGAAGCTAACAACCTTCACAAGCTCCTCGTTGAGAAGAAAAGGATGGAGGCTATAATCTATGGCCTAAATGACGCGATATTTATAATTGACGAAGATAAGAAATTTCTTTACCTGAATAAATCCGCACAGGAGATTACGGGGCTTAAAGAAAGTGACGTGGCAGGCCAGTCGGCGCAGGAAGTCGCTCTTACGAATGACCTCATGCGCGAGATATTAAAAGGAGTGATCATCCCCGGCAACACAAAAGGCAATCATACCAACACTTATATCCCGATTGTACTGAAGGAGAAAGAAGCGTACTTCACAAAGGAAGTAATTGAAACCAGGCTGTCGGATGATGAAAACGGCCCTGAAAGCACAATAGGATTTATAATTATACTTAAGAATGTTACGAGGTACGAAGAAAGGGATACTGCAAAGACCAATCTTATTGCAACGGTGTCTCATGAGCTAAAGACGCCTCTCTCCTCGATTAACTTAAGCATCAAGCTATTGGAGGACAAAAGGTTGGGCGACCTCAGCCCGGCGCATCAGAAGATCGTGCAGACTGTAAGGCAGGAAACACTGAGGCTTTCCAAAATGGTAAATGAGCTCCTGGATTATTCACAGACAGAATCGGGAAACATCAGACTCAAGATAGGCTTAACCAAAGCCGATGAAATAATGGACTATGCACTTACATCTTTAATGATGCTTATTAGCGACAAGAATATTGCGGTTGATACGAGCATTGAAGCTGACCTTCCCCCCATAAAGGCCGACGTTGAGAAGACTGTATGGGTTCTGGTCAACCTGATAACGAATGCCGTACGTTATACTTCAGAAAACGGGACACTGCGCATCTGCTGCACAAAGGATGGAAATTTCGTAAGGTTTTCCGTCAGCGACCAGGGCCCGGGAATTGAGAAAGAGGACCTCAAAAGAATATTCGACAAGTTTGTTCAGATAGGAAGTAACCCCAGGGGAAGGGGGCTTGGGCTTGCAATTGCCAGGGAGTTTGTCACTTCACAGTCGGGCGAGATCTGGGCTGAAAGTGAAATGGGCGTCGGCAGCACGTTTTCCTTTAAGCTCCCTGCGGCATAATTTGCCAGTCTATTCATTCTATCCATTTGGCAGGCCCCCCCGGGTTAACGCCCGAAGGCCTGCATACCAATGAACCTGCTTGCGGCGTATTAAGGGCACAGGTTTTACCATTGATAAAAGGCAGGGAAAAAATAGCTTTTTCATATCTAAAACTCCTCATGTTCTTTTCTTAATTTTCATTCCCACACAATATTGGAGGGCTGTATGAAACTCAGATCCGGATGGTTAGTGGTGTTCTTTGTAACGCTGCTTTCTTTCGTTATGGTCTCCAGACCTTCTTATCCGCAACAGAAGCAGCAGAAGAAAGTAAAGGCACAGATGACAATGTCCAAAGATGAGGTCCCAGTTACAACCAAATCACAGGATGCCAGGCAGAAATATCTCGAGGGAATGCAGTTTATGTGGAACCTTCAGGCCGATAAAGCCCGTGCCTCTTTCCAGGATGCCGTTCAGAAAGATCCCGATTTTGCTCTTGGTTACATGGGACTTGCCATGACCAGGGGAAAATTCTCTGATTCAAAGCAGGACTATGACAAAGCTGAAAGCCTCATGGATAAGGTATCCGAAGGAGAGAAACAATTAGTCACTTTTACAAAATCCCAGTTTGAAGGAAATACTGCAAAGGCAAAGGAAGCACTGGACAAGCTCTTAAGCATGTTCCCGAAGGATAAGATGGTACAGACATATGCCGGCAATTTTGAAAACTTTGTAAAGCAGGATTATGATGCCGCAATAAGCCACTATCAGAAGGCAATTGCCATCGACAAAAACTTTGCTCCGGTATATAACATCATGGGCTATGCTTATTCCTCCAAGAACGATTTTAAGAAAGCAGAGGCTGCATTCAAGAAGTACATATCACTGATTCCTGACAACCCGAATCCTTACGACTCCTATGGCGAGCTGCTCCTGAAATACGGTAAGTATGATGAGTCCATTAAACAGTATCAGAAAGCTCTTAAAATCGATCCGAACTTCTGGTCTTCGTATGAGGGCCTGGGGAATAACTATGTTTTCAAGGATAACTTTTCAAAAGCAAGAGAAACCTATCAGCAGCTTTTCGACAAGGCGACGGTTCCCAACTGGAAACTTGCAGCTTTGTTTGATCAGGCGACTTCCTTTGTCCGTGAGGGCGATATCAATAACGCTCTGACGGAACTGGACAAACGGGCAGCTCTTGCTGAAAAAGAAGGTAATCCTGTTGCTGCAGCAACCAGCTATGGCAATAAGGGATTTATTCTAGTTGAAAGCGGAAAGCCTGAAGAAGCGATGAAGCAGTTTGATAAGGCTAAGGAAACAATTGAAAGTTCAGATCTTCCTGATCAGCTGAAAAAGAATCTCACAGCATTTGCTAATCTCCTCAGGGTTTACGGCATGACGGCCCAGGGAAAGACGGATGAAGCCAAAAGCGAGATGGACAATAAAGATAAGCTGATAGGAGGCTCAACAGATCCCGGTGTTGAGAAGAATTATGAGAGCTTCATGGGATACCTTGCCTTAAAGCAGAACAATTATGATGAGGCCCTGGCGCATTTCCAAAAGGGCGACATCCAGGATCCTTTCGACTGGTATTACATGTCGCAGGCCTATGAGAAAAAAGGAGAAACAGACAAGGCCGCAAAGCTGGTTGATAAAATCCATAAATCAAATCTGAACAGCATGAATCTTGCCATAGCGCACTACAAAACACAGACAACTGTGACAAAAGGAACCAAATAAACTACCCCTCCTTAATTTTATTTTAAGCCCTGCTGGTTAACCATGCGGGGCTTCTTTGTTTTTAAATTGAACTTTCGGCGTGAAAAGGTTATCTTTAAATATAATTTGACGGGACAATTATGCCTGGATTTATATGTTAAGGAAGTATTTCTTTGTGATGCTTGGCCTGGCTTTCTGCCTCTTAAGTGGCAGTGCACACGGACAGGAAATGTATAAGGATTTCAGCCTGAGCCTGAACTATAACTATACCACCACGGCCAGAATATTTTTGAATCCAAAATCCCCCGACGAGATATTAAGGAACAATTCCTTCTATATGGAGGATATTTTCAGCCCGTCGGCGGATCTGAGATACAGGCTTACTGAGGATATTCTGATCGGCCTTAACGTTGAATATATAAAGAAAGTGCAGGCGGGACCAAACCTGACGGTGCTTGGAAGCGGGGGGACACAGACAATTATTGTTGAAGACGGCTTCAAGGTTATCCCTTTTGAGCTTTCGGCTTATTACATCCTCCCCTTTTCAACTGAAAAGTTCAAGTTCATAATGGGCGGAGGACTGGCATACTATTACGGTGAGCACTTAAGAAAATTCGGCGACGAGGAGGTTTCGAACCTCAAGCGCGAATTTGCTTACGGAATACAGGCCCTGGTTTCATCCGACTATATGATCACAAGCTTCCTTTCATTAAGGGGTGAGATGAAGTTCAGGGATCCGGAACTGGAAGTTACAAGCAAATATAAAAATAAACGCGTAAACTATGAGGGCTCTACAATAGTGCTGGCGCAGGATACGTTTCAATCTAAAATTAATATTGACGGTGTTACTTTTACACTCGGTATGGCTTTCCATTTTTAGAAAGCAGCTATTATAAAATGCAATTTTCTATGTCTAATACAATTATATATCTGAACGGTTTTATGGCTTCGGGCAAAAGTACTATCGGGCCTATTCTCGCTAATACTTTGGGCTGGGAGTTCTACGACCTGGACAGGGTGATTGAAGAGGAGATGGGCAAGAAGATTGTGGATATCTTTAAGGACGAAGGGGAGAAGTTTTTCAGGGAAAAGGAAACTGAAACCCTGAGGAGGCTTTCCCGGATGCATGAAGTTGTCATCTCGCTTGGCGGCGGCACTTCCGTGCATAATAATAATATGGAAATTCTGACCAAGACCGGCAAGATAGTCTATCTTAAGGCTTCTCCTGAGGCTCTTTATAAAAGGCTGCGCTTTAAGCGCGACCGCCCGATGTTTAATGCGGAACAGGAGCAGGACAATAAGGAAAAGTTCAAAGCCAAGATAAGCAACCTCTTAAGCCAGCGTTCACCTTTTTATGAGAAGGCCGACCTGGTGATAAATACCGATGACTACCCGCTGGGACTCACCGTCGACAAAATTGCAAAAACCCTACTGAAGAAAATTAATGAAGAAATTTAATATCGAATTAAAAGACAGAACAATCCCCGTGCTCCTGGGCAGTGGGATTTTCGGCACAATTGTGTCCGAAATTGAAAAACGAAAGCTTAGAGGCAATATACTCCTTATTACAGACGGCAATGTAAACCGCCTCTACAGGAAGAAAGTTGAAAAGGCTTTTGAGGGCTTTAAGGGGAATTTCAATACACTGGTCCTGAAGCCCGGGGAGAATACCAAATCGCAGGAAAACCTGAACAAAATATATTCTTTCCTCCTCAAAAAGAAATACTCAAGGGATACGCTTATCATTGCCATGGGAGGCGGGGTTATTGGCGACATTGCGGGCTTTGCTGCCGCCACGTTTATGCGCGGCGTTAAATATATCCAGGTGCCAACCACACTCCTTGCCGTAAGTGACAGCGCAATTGGAGGCAAGACAGGAATAAATCTAAATAATATAAAGAACATCATCGGGGCTTTCTACCAGCCTGAGTTCGTGCTGGCGGATCTGGAATTTATTAAGAGCCTTCCTCATAAAGAAGTGCTCTGCGGAACGGGGGAGATACTGAAGTATGCGTATCTGTCCGACATGGCCTTCTACAGGTTCATTGAGGCTAACACGGGGAAACTGCTTAAGAAGAACCCGGAAGTGGTAGAAAAGGCCGCAGCAAAGTCGGTTAAGATAAAAACAGAGGTCGTCTCAGAAGACGAAAAAGAAGGCGGGAAAAGAAAGATACTTAATCTGGGACACACATTTGCGCACGCATACGAAAGCGTGCTCGATTATAAAATCAAGCACGGTGAGGCTGTAATTGCAGGACTTGCATGCGCCCTTATTCTCTCCCGCCGCCTTGGGTACTTAAATGAAGAAAAATTCCTGAAGATATCCCGAATGCTGAGGGATTTTCATCCTGATATAAAGTTCAGCAAACTGAACTTAAACTCGCTTTATAATGCAATGCTTAGCGATAAGAAAAACAAAAACGGAAAGATCAGGTTTGTGCTCTTAAAAGGCGTAGGCGAGATTGTGACGGACGTTGAGGCCGGGAAAAAGGATGTCCTTAAGACACTTAAGGAAGCAGGGGAGTTTTTCAGTTAACGGGTATAAAAAAGAGAATTATTATGATTCCTAAATGGCTGGAATGGGCCAAGAGCCTGCAGGCTCTTGCCCAGAACGGGCTTGAATACGCCACAAACGAATTTGACATTGAAAGATACAAGTCTGTAATGGAAGTTGCCGCTGAGATACTCTCGGAGCATTCACTGGTAAAAAAAGAGGTGATAAAAGAGCTTTTTTCAGAGCAGACAGGCTATGCAACTCCGAGAGTGGACGTAAGGGGCGTGGTTTTTAAGGACGACAGGATTCTAATGGTAAAGGAGAAGTCCGACGGGCGGTGGACGCTTCCCGGAGGCTGGGCCGATCCGAATGAACCCCCGTCAACGGCAGTTGAAAGGGAAGTCTTTGAAGAGTCGGGCTTTATTGTTAAAGCCACCAGGCTTCTTGCCCTATACGACCGCGACAAGCAGGGGCACTATCCGCCTCATCCTTTTCACGTCTACAAGATATTTTTCCTCTGTGAGCTTCAGGGAGGCAAGGAAACCTTAAGCATTGAAACAAGCGGCGTGGAATTTTTCAGCGAAAGTGAAATACCCGAGTTATCGCACGCAAGGGTTACAATTAAACAGATCCGGAAGTTCTTCAGCAAGTACCACAAAGCCGAATGGACGACAGAGTTTGATTAAATTACGGCATACAGCCTAAGGAATTACCACTAACTCCCTGTGAGGCGTCCTCCGGAATTCCGTAAATCATTTCCTTGTAAATCATTTCTTATTGTTTAGTCTTCGCCTTGCGGGTTTAGCCTAAAATTCTTACAATAACAATAAATCCCATCCGATTGTGTCAAAACAGTTTATTAAAGGAGGTACGTATGTCCACCTATGTGCTGCTGACAAAATTATCCGTTGATAACCAACATAATCCTAAAAGAAGAGAAACCATGGGGCGTGAGTGGTTTGAAGAGGTTAAGAAGAAATGTCCTGAAGTAAAATGGATAGACCATTATGCACTCCTGGGGCCGTTTGATTTTATGGATATTTATGAGGCTCCAAGTGAGGAAGATGCGGCAAAGGTATCGCTTATAACCATGTCGCAGGGTGCCGTTAAGGCCGAAAGCTGGAGCGCAATACCCTATAAAAGGTTTTTGGAAATAGCAAAAGATCTTTGAGCGTTAAGGCCGGAAGCCCCAAGGGGTGGTGAAATTATGGAATTAAAGTTGTAACTTCCGGCCATGAATATCAGAAACTTAAAAAAAAGGCTTAACTTGGAAAAAGGCGGGAAAGAAAATACGGGCAGAGAAAATTTAAGTGTCGCTGCAATAGGAGAAGTCCTTTTTGACGAATTCCCATGCTGCAGATGGCTCGGGGGCGCACCTTTTAACTTCATATATCACATAAATAAACTCCTGGGACGGGGGTATTTCATCTCAAAGGTTGGAAGTGACAGTTCAGGAGATGAAATAATTGAAAAGATGGCAGGGAGCAGCATTCCACGGGATTTCGTGGAAAAGGACCCTCTGCACCCCACCGGTGCAGCAACGGTGAAGGTAGATAAAAACGGCGATCCGTGCTTTACGATTGTAGAAAACTGCGCTTATGACTTTATAAAGGTAAGCAGTGAAACAAGGGAGTTTGTGAGCAAAAATGCCTCAATGCTATACTTTGGGTCGCTGGCACAGAGAAACCCTGTTTCAAGAGACGCTATCCGCTCGCTCTGGGGGCTTAACATAAAGTACTTCTGCGACATTAATATCCGCCAGCATTATTATGACAAGGAGATTGTAACCTCATCGCTTAAAGCTTCCAATGTGCTGAAAGTAAACTTAAGCGAGCTGGAGCTTATCTATGAGCTCCTTTACGGCGGTTTGTTCGAAATGGACAGCGCAGCCTTGAGGCTGATGGAGGAATTCCATATAGAGCTCCTATGCGTTACTATGGGGGCCCAGGGGGCGGCACTATACAAGGGGAATGAAAAGGACAGCTACAAGGCCAGTCTGTCGCAGATTGCAGATACGGTTGGCGCCGGGGACGCGTATTCGGCAATACTGGCAATAGGGTATTTGCAAGGCTGGCCGATTAAGAGGATAAACGGCATTGCAACTGAGTTTGCCTCAGGTGTCTGCCAGATAGAAGGCGCACTGCCGAAGGATGATGATTTTTACACGGATTTTAAGATGTTAATAGGGCGTTAAAGCTTTGCCGGGCGTTAAATTAAAGCCCTCTGAACAGGATTATCAGGCGGGAGCGCGAGTCTGCTCCCGCCAAAGCACCTTCAGGCTATTTTTATGCCTCTTTTTTCAAACTCCTCATACATTCTAATATTTATTGCCTGCTGGATGTCCATATATTTTTTATAGTCCGGACCGGAAACGTAGTACACTGTTTCAAAATTAAACTTGCTGTCGCCTAGTGACTGCAGGTTTGAGCGGTCGAACTTTGCATCCTTAACTTCACCTATAATATTCTTTATTATATCCGGTATCTCCTTCAGGCTCATCGCAGGGGCCTGGTTTACCACACTGGTCTTAAAGGCGACGCGCCTGGATTCCATTCTCTTGAAATTATGTATTCTGGAATTAGTAAGGTTTGAGTTCGGGAATATGATCTCTTCACCCGTAAGGCTGGTAAGGCGTGTTGTTTTAATGCCTATTTTTTCAACCATACCCTGCTTGTCGTCTACGGTAATATAGTCCCCGATCTCAAATGGGCGGTCGAAGAAAATTACAAAATAGCTGAAAAAGTCGCCCAGGACAGCCTGTGCGGCAAGGGCAACGGCAATACCGCCGATTCCAAGGCCCGCAATAACGGTTGAAATCTTAAAGCCGAGGTTATCCAGGAGGAACATGAGTCCAATAAACCAAGCGGCAATGCTGATAAAGGTTGAAATTCCCTTCAGGCTTGTTGTCTCCCCCTCGTTTCTTGCCTTGAAGAAATAGCCGATGGAGTAATTGATAACCAAAATGACAAAGCGGACTGCAAAAAAGGTTGTAATAACAATTGATGCTGTGTCAACGTCACGTCTTAAATACCGGGGCAGGTTGAGGAAAGTAATTCCGGTATAGACTGCTGCCAGGTACAAAAGGGGGATTAAAAACTTATCTGTATTAATTGAAATGAATTCGAGTACTTTTGACTTCGTCTTCTTTGCCCTTATATTCAGCCTGTTCAGGAAAACGGCCCGGAGGACTTTAATAATCAGTGAAGCGGCTACAATTATTCCTATGCAGGTCAGGTATTCAGAAACCGTGTTGCCGAAATAGGAAAGGTTCAAAATGCGTTCAATCAAGATAATGCTCCTTTTTTTTCCTCCGGTATATAAGCAATTTTACAGGTAAGTATCAAGAAAAACCTGTGAAAAGACCTTTTGCCGCGCGTCTTAATTGCCGCTCATTTTTTAAGCCATTTTGCAGAAAATCAGAGAAAGGGGAAACTGTTTGTTAGTCCTGGTGAGATGCCAGATTCTTAAAGATATCCAGCACTTTATGAAATTCGTTGGACTTGTCGAAAAAGTAATCCGCCCCGGCTTCCATGCAGATCTTCCTGTACTGGGGGAAGGGGTAGTTTGTAAGTACAATGATAATGGCAGAGCTATTCAGCTGTCTGACTTTCTTTAATACATCAATACCGCTGCCGCCGGGCATGCAGATATCCAGTATGACCGCATTAGGCCTGAGCTGATTTATCTTTTCGATTGAATCTTGTACGTTCGCAGCTTCTCCAATCAGACTTATGCCGTCAATATCAGCAATCATATTAGCCAAGCGGACACGAACAACAGGTGAATCATCCGAAATAAAAACGTTTAATTTATCTGTCTTTACATTGTAACGTGACGTAGAAAAAGTCCCTGAACCTATCATTAAGTTATTAATCATTTTTCGGTTTAGTTAAACTGCATTCAATTCTGAAATTAATTATTACTGAAGGTGCCCTTTATTATATAATAAGTGATGCCGGTCAAAATTTCAATGGGGGCAAACCTCTATATTAATATAGAGAAATTTCTCCCTGCCTGAAATCGGAAAAAAACTGAATAAATTGTCAGTCTTTGGCCAATAATCAGGTAAGTATAAGACCTACAAGACTGAGCCTGAAAACCTGGATTCCGGAGCTATTCAACGAGTTTATTCTGAATAGCATAGTAGGTCAGTTCCGCGTTGGTCTTCATTTTCATTTTTTCCAGGAGTCTGGCCCTGTAGGTGCTGATGGTCTTAACGCTCAGGGCGAGTTCATCAGCGATCTGTTTAGCCGTTCTTCCGGAAGCAATAAGGCGCATTACCTGGTATTCCCTGTCCGAAAGAGTGTCGTGCAGGGGCCCTTCGGCTTTTCTTTCAATATCGGCGGCCAGGATTTCGGCCAGCTGCTGGTTGACGTATTTGCCGCCATCCATAACCTTATTGATTGCCTTAATGAGTTCCTCGGGCGCGCTGTCCTTTGTCAGGTAGCCAGAGGCTCCGGCTTTAATGGAGCGGAGTGCAAACTGGTCCTCTGAATGCATGGTGAGCACCAGGACCGGCAGGCGTGGTTTTGTTTTCTTAATTTCCTTCAATATATCGAGCCCGCTCATTCCGGGCATTGAAATGTCCAGTATAACAACATCCCAGTCTTCCTTATCCAGCATATCAAGGACCACCTGGCCGTTTTCAGCCTCGCCGCAGGTGCATTTGCCTTTGCCTTCAAAGATTATCTGTTTTAGACCCTGCCTTACAATAGCATGGTCGTCGCCAATTAAAATTTTTATCATACTGCTCCCCCTTTATCTTTTAAATCTCCGACAGGTATTGTAACCGTTACAGTGGTACCCTTGCCCGGCGTACCCTTAATTGAGAACTCGCCGCCTAAAAGATAAGCTCTTTCGCGCATTCCAAGGAGTCCAAAAGACTTTGTATTTAAGATTTCCTCTTCTGTAATGCCCCTTCCGTTGTCTTTAATTGCGAGTATAATATTGCCGCTTTCGTGCACGAGGCTGATCTCAATCTTAGTTGCAGAGGCATGGCGGGCAATATTTGTGAGGGTTTCCTGGAAAATCCTGAACAGTGCCGTAGAGAAGTTCTGATCGAGCTCCAGTTCCTTAGGCATTGCAACAATCCTGCACGCAATGCCTGTCCTGTTCTGGAATTCCTGCGCCTGCCATTCAATGGCTGCCGAGATTCCAAGGTAATCCAGCACTCCCGGCCTGAGTTCAGAGGAGATCTTGCGGACAGACTTAATTGTAGCGTTTATGAGAGAATACATTGCGTTAATTTTTTCAGTAACAGCTTCTGCCGGCTGTCCTTCAGCCTGTAGTTTCTTATCCAGCCAAGAAAGGTCCATCTTGAGGCCGGTAAGCGCCTGTCCGAGCTCGTCATGGATTTCCCTTGAGATCCTTGTGCGCTCTTCTTCCCTGGCCGACTGAGTATGGGCCGAAAGGCGTCTAAGCTGCTCGCGTGAGTTTTTGAGCTGGAACTCGGCGGTCTGTATCTTCTGGTATGCAATTGCGTTCTGGATTGCCGTTGAAGCCAGCTGTGCAAGGGCAACAAGCTTTTCCTTATCGGCCTCGGTAAAGTTCATGTCGTTTTTCTTATTATAGACCGAAAGGAACCCGATCACATCACCCTGTGAGTTTAGTATTGAAACATATGCTCCTGATTTAATAGAAAACCTGTCGCGGATTTCAGGGAGAATGATGGGGTCTTTTAACGCGTTATTTGTAATATAAGGGCTCTTATTAACGATCAGCCTTCCTGCAATACCCATGCCCGGTGTCCAGCAGTATTCAAAATCCTGTGCTACCCCGTTAAAGAAAAACTTTTTACATACCATGCCTTCGGCCGTCTTAAGCCCGGCGCAGCCGCTCTCGGAGTCGGAAAGCTTAAGGGCCTCCTCTACCAGTGCCTCAACGAGCAGATCCACATTCAGCGTGGAGTTCAGTTTCTTGCTGATGCTTAAGAGCGTATGGATTGTATTTTCGGCGTCTTTACGCTGTGTAATATCTCTTGAGTTTACGACAACTCCTCTTACCGAAGGGTTATGCAGCATATTTCTCATCATGCTTTCAATAGAGTGCCATTTGAATTCCTTGTCCCTGACGCGGAACTCAACTGAAGAGGTGCTCTCGGGAGTTTTGACGACCTTGCCGAAGACCTTGATCAGCCTGGTTATGTCTTCAGGATGCGTAAACCGGATAAGGTTTTTCCCGATAAGTTCTCCGGGTTTATAGCCCAGCATTTTCTCTACCGAGGGGCTTACATACTGGAAGACCCCTTCCTCATCAAAAATTGATTTAACGTCGAGTGAGTTTTCAATGAGTGACCTGAAATAGATCTCCCCGTCGGGTATTGGTCTTTCAGGTTCTTTTTCTGTTAAAAATATATTGCCTGACAAATAGATTAGCCCTTCTTCGCTTGAACGTGAAATAATCCAGGAAACCATTCTGTAATGGCCGCTTCTGTTACGGAGTCTCATCTCTGTCTTAACGGGAAAATTTATATCCGGACTCATGAGGATGCTCTTCATCAGTTCAATATCGCCGCTGTGCAGGAGTTCGAAAAAGTTGCTTTCGAGCAGCTCTTTTTCAGTATAGCCGAGTGTCTTCTGCCAGGCCGGATTAACTCTCTTAATAAGGCCCTCTGAATTGCAAAGGCAAAGGAGCTCCTGCGACAAATTGAAAAAATGGTCCGAAGACTGAAGTACCAGAGGCAGATCAATATCAGTTTTTCTTTTGGAAGTCCTGTTCATTTTATTTATGCAAGTTATGTGAAAACTAAATCATCCGGGCCCTGTCTCTAAAACAAAAGTGTTCCCGGTGAAGTATCAGCCTTAAGGCCAGATGCTCTGAAAATGCCTGTATAGTCTTTCAATATTTATTTTTCAGAGCCACGGCTCCAGAAAGCTACATATGATATACGAAAGGAATCCTTAAATATCAACTGCATTAGAAATTCAGTAAATGTTAAAGAATTTTTTATTAAAGTCCAAATTATTTTTTCTGAATATTTTTTTCTTTTTCAGGGGCTGAAATGAAAGCTTAAGAGGAAGGGAAAACGAACAAAAAAAACGGCTCAGTGAATTGCCGCAGGGCAGTCCGGCTGAGCCGCAGTAAGAGTTATCATCTCAGGACAAAAGATCAGTTATTGTAGATCCACTCTTTCTGGCGTTTTAATCTTTCATCCAGATGAAACTTTCTGAAGAGGTCGGCCATCTGCCGGCTGTTCTTGTGCCCTTCGGAAAGCCTGGTATAATTAGCAAGTTCATGAAGCATAATCGATACAACGGCTGAGGCTTCAGAAAGCTGTTTTTTATTTACCTTGTCGAAATCATCCCCCGATGTATGATAGTATTTTACGGATTCCTCATCCAGGTGACCCATCACAGAGAAAGCCGGTATACCCTTAAACATAAAAGGTATGTGGTCGCTGTTGGTATAAGGCACGCTTGCAACGCCCGAGGAGAGGTCGAAGCCGTTAAGGGAGTTCCTAAGGTTTTCAAAGAAGCCTTTGAATTCATCAAAGCCCATGCAGTTAAAGCCCCTGGGAGAACCTGTCATATCCATATTGATCATTGCAGCAATCGGTTCAGCCGAATGCATTTCGGCATATTTCTTTGAGCCCCAGAGTCCTAGCTCTTCGCCGTTAAACCATACAAAGTCGATTGAGTAATAATTATCCGCAGAGAAAGTGTTCATCAGGCGGGCCACGTCAAGTAAAATTGCCGAACCCTGCCCGTTATCAACCGCTCCCTGGCTGATGTCCCACGAGTCGAAGTGGGCTCCTATGACGATCTTATCTTTGACTTTGCCGGGAAGCGAAAATATAATGTTTGCCGTTTCAACTTCCCTGCAGTAAGAGTTGGTTGTAATTTTAACTTCAGGATTTTTCCCCTCTGTGACAAGTCTTTTAAGCCACATTCCCTCTTCATAGGTGAGGCTGTAGGCTGGAACAGGGGTGTTAGTGCCCTGGAAGTTTCCGGTTCCGGCAAGGTTATACATGCCCGGGTGTTCACAAATAAAAAGAATAGCTTTTGCCCCGTGGCGTGAGGCTATATCGATTGCCTCATATCTTAAAAGGGGCTCTTTGCCTTTCGGGGCTTCCGAGGTTACGAGGGCTATTTTATTATTCACGTCAATTCCGGAATAGTCTTCATCAAAGCCGAAGCCTGCGTAGGCTACACCTGCGGCAAAAGCCGGGTGTGAATTAACGTATCCCAAAGCTATAGCCTGGAGCTTCCTGTTAAGAGGGCTTGTTATTTGGACCTCATCGTCGCCTCTAAACCAGCCCGGGACCTTAAAAGACTCACTGCGGGCACTTATGCCAAGCGACTTAAGTTCGCCTGTTAAAATTTGCATGGCTTTTTCATTGGCCTCAGAGCCAATGAGTCTTCCGCCTGCCATATCGCAAATATTGCGGAACGCCTCATATGAACGGTTTTCCAGGAATGCTGACCCCGTAATTTCAGACCAGGTTTTATTTACCTGGCATTTCAAAGTAGAAAGAAGAAGTAGCAGAGATAAAAAAGAAAATAATATTTTTTTCATTTAATTGAGTCCGGATTAGTATAAATATCAAAAAAAATAATATGTCACGGGAAAATAAGTAAATATTCTGAGTTTGTAAATTTTTATGGATAAAGCATTTAGGTAAAAGACAGCTTGTCTTAAATATGCTTTTTTATTTGAGCAGGGCAGAAGAGAAAGAAGTATAGTACTTTTCCTTCCTATATGTGTAATAACAATAGGGAAAGCAGGCGTATTTGTTTTGCATAAGCGATTTTTAACAGTCTTTCACGCTTTTCAGGCCGGGTACGTGAAGACTCATTTTTAGCAGGCTTTCCCTTTTCCGGCATAAATGTTAACTAAATTGGGAGAGTAATGCAGATGAAAAAATTCTACACCTTGTTCTTACTGATTATGATTTCTGCTCTGGCGAATGCACAGACTTACAACTGGGAGTGGCAGAATCCTAAACCTCACGGCAATGACGTGAATGATGTTAAATATTTGGGCTCCGATAAGGTAATTGCAGTTGCCGGCGCAGGCATTGTGCAGAAAAGTGTCGATGGCGGCCTTAACTGGGATGTCATTAAGGCAGACACCGTATCCAGGGATATACTTTCTGTTTATTTCTGGGATCAAAACAATGGAATAATCTGCGGAAACGCTGGTCTTTTGATGCAGACCAAAGACGCAGGAAAGACATGGAGCTATCTGGATTCCAAAGTTGCGGAGGACCTCTATGACGTTAAGTTCATGGATTCCGATACAGGCTATGTCGTAGGCGGCAAAGGAACCGTACTTAAGACAAAAGACGGAGGAAAAACCTGGACTTCCACTAATACCGGAACAGGTACCAACTATAAAGTATTCATTGTTAACGCAAAAGATGTTTTCATAGCAAACGGTACAACAGGCAAAAAGCTGATGAAATCAAATGACTACGGCACAACATGGGTAAATTCTGCTCCTACAGGCCTTACAAACAATGTTTACTCGGTTACATTCACCGATTCAGCAACAGGCTTTATGGGCACCTCGAACAACGATATCTATAAGTCAGTTGACGGCGGTGCAACATGGACAAAGCAGGGCGGTGCTGCAACAAGCATAAATATCAATGATATCCTCTTTACAAGTAAAGCAACCGGATATGCCGTTGACGCCAAAGGCAGCGTATTTGCAACCTCTGATTCGGGAAAGACATGGACTTCTACAAAGATTCCTCTGCAGAAGTTCAATGCTGTTGACGGCGATACAAACGCAATCTTCATTGCCGGTACAGCAGGAACTATTCTTAAAAGCGCCGACAAGGGCAAGACCTGGAACGCAAAGTATACAGCAATTACACAGCAGTATCTGCGTCAGGTTACATTTGTTGATGACAATACAGGATATGCCTGCGGCGGGTCTGCCGTAGCAGCTGACAGCCTCGGCTTTATACTTAAGACCACGGACGGCGGAAAGAACTGGGGCGTGCTTTCAGACCAGTTCAAAGTACAGCTCTACAGTTTTGCAATTGTTACACCTGACGTCTGGTGTGCTGTTGGTGCCGGTAACGGACTCTTCCGCTCTATCGATGCAGGAAAGAACTGGACAAAGGTTACAAGCCCTGTTACAGGCGTTGCAACAATGGTATTCTATTCAGTAGCCTTTGGAGGCAAAGATACGGGCTATGCAGTCGGCAACTCAGGCAAGATGGTAAAAACCATTGACGGCGGCCAGACATGGACGAACCTTACAAACAATGCCGGAACAAACACAATATGGGATCTGGCTGTATTTGATTCAAAGACCGTAATCTTCAGCGCGCTTGCCGGTAAGGTTTCAAAAACCACAGACGGCGGAACAACCTGGGAAGCACTGGTTCCAAACGTTGCAGGCGGCTTGTTTGCACTCAAATTCAAGGATGCATCTACCGGTTACGTTGCAGGAGGAAGCAAAGCTCTTGCAAGAACAACTGACGGCGGAAAAACCTGGACTGCAGTCAGCCTGCCATCAAGCATTGCAAGTTCAGCCGCTATATGGGGAATTGCATTCGGTAAGACAACAGAATGGGTAGTAACTGGAAACGGCGACGTCTGCTATTCAGCCGACAGCGGTAAAACATGGCAGGTTTCTGAAGGAATGACAACTTCAACTCTGAGTGACATTACAGCATATGGTGATAACATCTGGACTGTTGGAAACAACGGCATAATACTGCACGCAAAGGTACAGACCTCAGCTGTTGAGACTGAAAAGTCACAGGTTGCAAAGGACTTTGCTCTTTCACAGAATTATCCGAACCCATTCAACCCAAGCACTGTCATCAGATATTCAATTCCATCTGAAGCAATGGTAAGCCTGAAGGTTTACAACGTTCTTGGAAAGGAAGTTGCCAGCCTTGTAAATGAAAACCAGGCCCGCGGCACTTATTCAGTAAAATTTGACGCTTCAAAGCTCTCAAGCGGTATTTATTTCTATGAGCTGAGAGCAGGCAGCCAGATTGAAACAAAGAAGATGCTTCTCATAAAGTAATCTGTTTTAATTATTATTAAATGCGGAGGTACGGCTTTTGCCGCATGCTCCGCATTTTTTCTATATAATAGACGGTAGAAAAATCCCCTATGTATAAACTCATTTCAATAATATCTTTACTCCTTTCGCTTACAGTTGCCATACCTGCCCAGAGCGGCTTTACAATTTTAAAGGGAAAAGTTACCGATGAAAAAGGCGAGGCACTTTCATTTGCCAGCGTAGTGTTAAAGGAGACCAATAACGGCTCTGTTACAGATAATAACGGAAGCTACTCTATTCTTGCAAAAGCGGGCACTTACACGCTTGAAGTGTCATTTGTGGGATATGAAAAAATTACAGAAAAAGTTACGCTTGGCGGAAGAACAGTAGTGAAAAACTTCCGCATTAAGAGCACCTCGTTTTTAATCGGCGGCATCGAGGTGGTGGCGAACAACGAATTCATACCCGTCACTCCCGAGACAAAGACAACAGTTTCCTCAGGCGAAATTGAGCACATACAGGCAGCTAGCCTGAACGACGTGATGAAACTGACGCCGGGCGTGGAAACCACCAACCCCACACTAAACAGCGTTGAGAAGGCTTCAATAAGGGGCGGCGACGCACTTGGAACACAGATTGTTTTAGACGGCGTGCCGGTTACAAATAACGCAAACATGCAGGTGGGAATCGGATACTCGACGGCAAACAGCGGAATAGATTTAAGATCCATCCCGGCAGAAAATATAAAAGAAGTTGAAATTATCCGCGGCATTCCATCTGCACAGTATGGCGACCTTGCAGACGGGCTGATGATAGTAAAAACAAGGAGCACTGCCGAGCCATTCCGCGCCAAGTATAAATATAACCCACAGATAAACGAGCTTAATTTCAGCGGCGGACTTCCCTGGGGCAGCTGGATTTTTAACGGGAATATGAACCTTGCTTCCTCGGACAGGGATGTCAGAATTGAAGGCGACGGATACACCAGGATTGCAGCTCAGGTTTCTGCCGAAAGGGAAACCGGGGAATTCAGCATTAAAAATATTATTTACCTCACGCGCTCAATTGACGAAATGAAGGAAAAGCCGGAATACGCCTCGCGCGAGGCATGGTATAACAGGGACCTTAATCTTAAATATACAGGCAGCTTCAGCCGCAGCTTCAACTCCTTCAGCAGCTTTAGCCTGAATATGTCTGCCTCTTACACCAGGCAGAACTCGCATAACCAGGCCGTAGTCTCACGCGACAACGCTGTAATTACAGACAGGACTTTTGAAGGAACGGGAGCGGGCCGGATAGTCTTCGGTTCATACCTGGGGGAAAAATGGATTAAGGGTGACGTCTGGAACCTTTACGCGGATGCAAATTATAATTTCCGTTTCTTTACCGATGACCTCCTCCACAGCTGGGTTGCAGGCATTAACTGGAGAGACGATTTTAATAAGGGTGAAGGGATCATTTTCAATCCCTTGTTCCCGCCTTCAGCTACAATACCCGCTCCAAGACTCAGGCGCTACGACGAGCTTCCGCAATACAATATAGTAAGCCTTTACGCCGAGGACAGGATAACAGGAAGGCTCTTTAAGCCTTTTACTCTTCAGCTGGGACTGCGCTACGAGGTCTACCGCCCGAACGGGTTTAACATAAAGGGGCTTATTGGTAAGGGGGACCTGATTGAATCCTTTAACGGGAGTTTCCCAAATCCCAGAATTAACTTTTCAATGAGTCTTTCTGAAGACATGCAGATCCGCCTTAGCTACGGAGTAACTTCAAAGGCACCTCCCATGGGGATGATATTTGCGCAGGACAAGTATTACGACATCGTTGATACGGTTTCCGTTGTAAACCCGGCTTATGCCGACAGCAACTTTTCTCTTATTTCAACCTATATCCGCCCTCAGGCAAACGAATACCTGAAGGGATATACACAGAAAAAGTATGAGGCAAGCCTGGATGAGCAGTTCTCCTTCGGCGGCTTTACCCTGACGGGATACTTTAACAACTCAAAGAATATGTTCCAGAGCCTGAACGCGCCAACGGTATTCTATAAGAAGTCATATCCTTCGTGGCCCGATCAGTCTCAAAGCTTTATCAAGGATTCGGTTCTGGAGAGCTATTCATCTTATCAGAACAATGGCTGGGAAAGGGTAAAGGGGCTTGAGCTTTCGTTCCGCAGCAGGAAAATTCCCGTAATTAATACTGTCTTTAAGTTTGACGCCTCATACAGCTATGAGGAAAACGGGAGCACAAACGGGTATTACTTCTCAACTCCCCGTTTCAGCAGCGCTCTTGGAATAAGGGTCGTTCCGATGTATAACGACGTTGAGGAGTTCAATAAAAGACTCCTTTTGAACTACCGCTTTGAGATACAGACAAAGACGCTCGGCATGTGGATCACGCTTCACATTCAGCAGCTTGCAGTTGACATAAACGGAAGACGGAATTTTGAGGACACGCTTGCCGTAGGTTACTACACACAGAAAGGCGAGCTCCAGAGAATTCCTTCAGGTGAAAGAGATAACCCCAAATACACAGAGCTAAGGCGCAGCATTGAGTCCTTTGAGCTGAATAATGAGGACCGCCCGAACAAGTGGCTCTTAAACGTAAAGGTCAGCAAGTCGTTGTGGGAAGGAGCCTCGGTCTCTTTCTTTGTGAACAATTTCCTTAACAATCAGCCATTATATAAAAGCCGCAGGCGTTCACCGGACTATCCTTCGTACGAAAGAAGAAATCCGGACATTTACTACGGCATTGAATTCAGTTCGGCCCTTGGAGGTATTACAAAATGAAACTGACTGTAAAAAGATTATTTACCGTACTGGCTTTAACTTCGGCACTCTTTTCATCCGGCTGCGACAAGCTGATTGATACGGAAGACAAACCCTCATCTTTAGAAAGGGGGACAGAGTTTAAGATTGTGCTCGTGGATTCAAGCGGATATATGCAGAAGCTCTACGGCACCGACAGGGTAGCTAATGCCGAAGTGACTCTGAAATCGAACTCGCTTGGAACGACTTATACTGCCACATCAGACGGCGAAGGCGTTGTAAGCATAAAAGGGTTCATTTCGGATGAATACCACATTTCCGTTGTAAGGCAAATGAGCCCGGAGGAGATGGAACAGGTTACGGGCAATAAGGCAGGCGGCTACAGGCTGATAAATAAAAAAGCCGGAACAATCAGCCTTATGGCCGATTCTCCAGAACCAAAGACAGTCTGCCTAAGCCCCGTCTTTAGCGGATCAGCGCTGTTAATAAGCGAGATATATTCCTGCGGGCCATCGGGCGCGGGGAATTATTATCACGACAAGTACCTGGAGATATTCAATCAGAGTGATTCTACGGTATACCTGGATAAGGTAATGGTAGCCCTGGTCTTCAGCAGCAGCTCTTACGGCCTGAACTATGTGAACGATCCCTCTTATGTCCACAGCACGTCCATCTGGATGTTCCCGGGCACGGGGAAGGACTATCCGATAAGGCCGGGAGAGTTTATTGTGTGTGCTGAGGACGCAATGGACCACAGGACAAACGCACCAAATTCTGTAGATCTGTCGCACGCGGACTTCGAGTTTTATAAAGATGACGCCCCGGACGTGGATAACCCCGCTGTACCGAACATGATAAGAATATTCCAGAACACCGGTAACGACTGGTTAATGGGCGGTGAGTTGGGAGGCGTAGTAATAGCCCGCATGGAGGCTAAAGATCTTAAGACTTACGACAACCAGATGCTTATTCCCTATTCGGCAGTGCTTGACGGGGTGGAATATATGAAGGATCCCTCGAAGCTGGATAAGAAAATTCTGAACCGTTCGATAGACGCCGGGACTACGGGAGGAATACAGTTCTACACCGGCAAATCGATGGAAAGAATCATGATGACTGTTCCGGGCGCATTAAAGCTTCTGGATAACAACAACTCATCGCTTGATTTCAGGGTATTAAGCCACCCTACACCCAAGTCACATTATTAAGAGCGGTATATCAAGATGAAGAAAACTAAAAATATAATACTCATGTGCATTCTGATGGCCTCAGGAGCCTCAAACGCACAGGAACTCTACAGGCCCGGACGGTTTTTCAGCACCATTTTTGAGGCCGGACGAAGCGTTAACTCATATTACACCGGGCAGAACCCTGCCTTCCTGAAGTGGGAAAATGAAAACAAAGAACAACTCTTGTCCGTAGAGTCGTCATACCTTAACAAAGATGGCGACTTCAGAAGGTTTGTCGATCCTGCCCAGGAGAGGCTCTATCAGCTGATGGCCACAGGCAGAAAGGATATAGATTCCTTCCAGACTTTCAAGGGAAGCTTCGGCTTCCAGAGGCAGGAGCGGAGGAACTGGAGCTGGCTTGCGACAAAGGATTATTCAACAGACAACCCCTTCCTTTTTGGCGACAGCACTACGGGCGACACACATTATAACGGCATCATAATGAATGCACAGTATGCCGCACAGCTGTGGAAGACAATCCTGGCCGGCTTTGAATTAAATTATGGGGTGGATCAGGGCTTAAAGGAGGTGGCGCCAAGGCCAACCTCAGCACACCGCGACATCATGATCAAGCTCGGCCTGGGCTGCCGCATAACTGATGAACTGACGGTGGGCGCTATGGGAAAAATCTACGACAACAACGAAGAAGTGAGCTATAAAGAAGATGAGGGTGCCGTCTCAAAGGAAATTCTGCTCCTTAAGTTTAAGGGTTACGATTACCCCTTTGTAAATAAAAAGAAGACAGAGGAGCGCTACTCATATCAGAACGGCGCCTTTGGATACCTTACGGCCTCTTTCATAAAAGAAGGCTTTGCGGCATCTGCATACTTTGGCACCGGCCTTGAACAGATAACCCTGAAGGATGACGCACTTGATCCGCAGAGGCAGGGATACTGGAAAAACAGCTCATATGAAGGTGCCATTCAGTCATTCCTTTCACTAAGTGAAAGATTAAGCCTGGGGCTTTACTACAGTTTCAAAACTGAAAGCATGTGGGCCAGGCACCCGTCCTTCAGTGTCCTTATGATGGAGAACAGTATTCCAAGGCATTATGCCGCATCAGGACTTCAGTACATATTAAACCCAAATGTCACACTCGGGCTTGAGGGTGGAATTGAAAAGCTGTCGTATGACTATAAAGATTACTACAGCGCCTTAAGCTGGGGCGTAAAAGGAGTTGAGGCGTTTGCCTCGGCCGGCTGCAGCATAAGGTGGAACAGCCTGATAAGCACATTTACTGCCTACAGCTTCAGCAACTATGGGGCAAATGACATTAAGCTCTCAATAGCGGAACCCACAGCTTATTACACAGATTTCAGGATCAGGGACATTGCCTCTTACCAGGCTGACTTTCAGCAGCACCGTGCAACGTTAAGGCTTAGTGTTGAACCAGGCCTCTGGGGCATAATAAACCTTAATCTTTTCTACAGCAGCAGAAAGGCTGCAAGTGAAAGTTTATTCAGCGGCCTTAAAAGAAACGACTTTACTTCCAGCCTGGAGCTGAGGCTTAAGGTTTATTGAGCTTAAGATTTAATGAGCTTAAGGTTTACTGAGTTTGAAACAAAAACTATAAACAGGTTAAATTGCCGGAGACAAAATGAAAAAATACTTTCTTATTATAGCTCTTCTTCTTTCGGCTTCAACGTTCCGGGCGCAGACCTGGAAGGTGGTGTCAGGGCCGGATTTGAAACAGGCTGTAAGCGACATATTCTTTGTGTCTGAGACGGAAGGCTGGATGTCGGCCGATTCAGGCGTCGTATATCATACTACAAACGGCGGCACCGACTGGGCCGTCCAGCAGACAAACACTAAAAAAAATCTAAAGAAAATTCTGTTCCTGGATAAAAACACAGGATGGATCGGCACCGCAGAAGGCAGCATCCTCAAGACTACAGACGGCGGCGGTTCATGGACTGAAAGCATTTTTGCCGGACTTGTACCAAACATCAAGTTTACGTACTTCGATGCCTTGTGCTTTACAAGCTCTGCAAGAGGCCACATTGTTGCAGGAAAGGACAAGGCTATGTACCTTTTCCTTACTACAGACGGCGGGCTTAGCTGGACAAAGGAGGACTCGCTAGTCTCAACAGTCTCGCAGAGGTGGTACGACGTTTCTTTTTACGATGAGAACAACGGCGTAATTGCAGGAGATAAAAAAGACAAGATTAAATACACTACAGACGGCGGGAAGACGTGGAACCTGTCCCCCATTACAGACAATATGTTCGGAGTAATTAAGTCGGTACGGTGGCTGAGCTCAAAAGAGGTCCTTTTGATGGGTGAAGGGAACGATTTTACCGGCCTTCCTGCACCGGTCTATAAGTCTTTAGACGGGGGAAAGACCTGGGTTAAAAAGACTACAGGTTCATATGACAGGGTAAAGGATTCATACTTCAAGAATTCCACCGAGGGAATATGCGTGGGCAGCAACGGATTCAGCAAAATGTTCTTAATGAAAACAGCTGACGGAGGGGAAACATGGAGCCCTGCAATGGGCAGCTTTTCCGTGAGCCTTCAGGCCGTTACAGGCTTTAACAATGTGGTTTACGCCATAGGAACAGAAAACCACATCTTTAAGTCCACAGACCTTGGCTCAACGTGGAGCATTCTTCCGATGAAGGCTTCAACTGCAATTTACTCAATCCAGTTTACAGGCGGCAAGGGCTTTGCCTTAAGCCGTTCAAGCGACATTTTTACAAATGACGACGGAAAGGGAAACCTCTGGAATTTCACATCATCTGCCGGGGTATGGGAAGGGTACTCAATGGCATTTACCAGTTCAAGCACGGGCTTTGTCCTTAAAGATAACAGGCACATTGTTAAGACCACCGATGGGGGTAAAAGCTGGAATCCGGTGCTGGAAGCTGTAGCCTTTAATGCCAAAAATAAAATTGGCGGAATTACGTTTCCTGATGCCTCGACCGGCTACGCATGGGTGAGCATAAATGATTACTCGGAATATCATATCCTAAAGTCTGCCGACGCCGGCAATACATGGAATGAGATCCTTACAATTCCGGGACCCGGATACATCGGAGGGGGCATTGCTTTTTTTGACGCCTCAACGGGAGTTATTGCGGGCCCGAAAGGATGGATGATAAGGACAACCAATGGCGGAGATAAGTGGGATACGGTTAAGGTCAGCAATGCACCCGCAGGACTTGAGACCTCGGGCTTTAAGGAGCTCTGCGTAGTTAACCAGAATGCCTGGGCTATCAGCGAAAAGGCGATTTACTATTCTTCTGACAAGGGTGCTACATGGAACTATATAGACCATGGAATCAAGAATATAGATACAACTTTTTATACACTTGCATTCCGCAGCGACGGAACCGGATACGTAACATGTTATGACGGAACGGTCCTTAAGACTTCGGATTCAGGCAAAAGCTGGCAGTTGGATGAGAGCCTGAAGGGCAAGTATCACTTTTATTCGTCTGCTTTTGATGAAAACGGAAAAATATATTTCGGGACCTCAAACGGGCAGATCATTTCTTCCACTGAAGGCGGGGTGGGAGTAAGAGAAAATAGTAACGTAAGCCCAAATGGATTTATGCTTGAGCAGAATTACCCGAACCCTTTTAACCCGGTTACTTCAATAAGGTTTACAATTCCTGAAGGAGGCCTTGTAAGGCTTACGGTCTACGACATGCTGGGGCGCGAAGTAAGCGTACCGGTAGATCAGTTCCTGAAAGCAGGCACACAGCTGGTAAGCTTTAACGCGCAGGGGCTCTCAAGCGGAGTTTATTATTACCAGTTAAAAGCTGGAGCCTTTACACAAACAAAAAAAATGACAGTTTTGAAATAGTTTTACACGAACTTTTTATTCAAACGTATTAAATATACAACACTAATTATTTCCCGGAATATAAATGAAATTACGTTTTATTGTCCTAACTTTGATCTTATCCGCATTCTGCACACGCGCAGAAGTGACAATTAAAAAACCGATTAAGAAGAATCCTACCTCGTTTGCAATTATTGTAGATAAGGCGACTTATGAGAAAACCGCAGGTGCAGTTGACACCTACAGGGATGCGGTGGAAAACGACGGCCTTTCGGCATACATTCTTATTAGCAACTGGAAAAGTCCCGATGAAATCCGTTCCGAGATACTGAAACTTTACCACAGCAAGTCTCCTTTAGAGGGGATTGTCTTAATTGGCGACGTACCGATTCCGATGGTAAGAAACGCCCAGCACATGACTTCAGCCTTCAAGCTGGATGAAAATGCGGCAATGTTCAAGTCTTCTGTTCCAACGGACAGGTTTTATGACGACTTTGACCTGAAGTTTAACTATATAAGTCATGATACTGTGCACAAGCTCTGCTATTACTACTCACTTGCACCTGACTCACCGCAGAGGGTGGATAAGGATATCTACAGCGGGCGCATTAAGGCTCCGGTGGAGGATGATTCGAAATATGAAATAATTAAAAACTACCTCTTAAGGGTTTCTGAAGAGAAGAAAAAGCAGAATAAGCTGGACAACATGCTGGTTTTTACGGGTCACGGCTACAACTCACAGGCACAGACAGCATGGAGCGATGAGAACCTGGCCTTGAGGGAACAGCTGCCCGCGCTTTACAACAATACCGGGGGGAGGCTCAAGAAGCTCAATTTCAGCATGAGCACACAGATGAAAGAGATTATCCTCTCAGAGCTCCAGAAGCCGGAGCTTGATATGGCTGTCTTCCATGCGCATGGTGAAATTGACAGGCAGTACCTGATAGATTATCCAAATCCCGGGAACCCGGCAGGACAGATAGAATCAGTAAAGCTTTATTTAAGGAGCAAACTCAGGTCGGCCAAAAGAAGAAAGATGTCACTGGATGAGGCGAAAAAATACTTTGTTAAGCAGTATAACGTACCTGTGGAATGGATGGAAGATGCCTTTGCAGATTCTGTTGTGAAGGCGGATTCACTCCTCGACTACAGCCTGGACATTCACGCCGAGGACGCAAGGCAAATTGCTCCTGGGGCAGAACTGGTGATTTTTGACGAGTGCTTTAACGGCTCATTCCACCACAGCCCATATATTGCCGGGGAATATGTATTTGGCAAAGGGCAGACAGTTGCAGGAATTGCAAATACAACAAACGCACTGCAGGACCAGTGGATAGATTCTTTCATGGGGCTTTTAGGCTACGGCCTCAGGTTCGGGCAGTGGCACAGGATGGATAACCTACTGGAAAGCCACCTGATAGGGGATCCCACTTTTCATTACACCCCGGCTTATGAGGGGGACCTGAACCGACTTATTGTCTTAAATTCCAGGGACGTAAGATTCTGGCAAAAAATGGCAAAAAGCGAGGACATTAACCTCCGCTCACTAGGTATCTATATGACCTTCAAGTGCCTGGGTGCAAAGTTTGAAAAAGAACTGGTAAGCATTTACAAAACAGATCCTTCGTTTAACGTAAGAATGCACGCTCTTGAATATCTTTCAATACTTAATACCAAGGCCTTTGAGGACGTGGTAAAGATCTCAATTAACGATCCTTATGAGCTGATAAGAAGGATTACGGCAGAATGGATGGGTAAGATTGGTAAGGAGGAGTACATACCTTTAATGGTCAGACAGATGTTTGACGATGAATCTGAAAGGGTATCCTACAATGTAAAGTCGACGGTCGTCTATATTGATCCTCTCCTTGCCTATAATGAATGTATAAAGTACATAGACAGCCTGCCGGCAACGGTGGACAAGGAAAAAATGAAGAATGGGATAAAAATTTCCATCTTAAATTCGGAAAAGTGGCTGAATGAGGAATTGATTCCTAATGTAAAAAGTGATACTTTAGCAGCCAAGCAAAAGCTGAAAGAGATTAGGACGTTCAGGAATTATAATTTTATACAGGCGCTGCCGGTCTTGATTGAAATTGCAAAAGATGGAAAAGAGCCCAAAGAGATCAGGAAAGCTATACTGGAAGCTCTGGGCTGGTATGCGATGGCCTACAACAGAGATATAATTATAAAAGCCTGCGATGAGCTGATAAAGAGAGAAGATTCGCCGATTGAGGTAAAAGAAGAGGCATTGAGGACTAAAAACAGGCTGCTTGAGGGCTACAGCAATACAATCACTTCCTGAAAAAGAATTTTTTACAGAGATCCCTGAAGCACAATTAAATAACTCACTATTACTTCGTTCGCTGCACCGGAACCCGTTTTTAACGGGTTCCGGGCATTATAAAATACTTCCCCGGACTTTCCTAAAGCAGAGCTAATCTCGAAATATTGTGCATTAAGTAAACAATTGTGCAATATTAGCCAATAAAAATTCAACAAATAAAACCGAATATCCTTTTATGAGTTAAAATCGAGCTTTTGTCATATGGCACTCCAGTTGCGGTCTTTACAGAGTAATGATGTTTAATTATTAGCCGTATTGATATTTGATGATAAGACCAGGTAGAAAAGAGAAGATGAAGATAAGTTTATTGTTTATCATTTTGTTAGTTGGAAATGTGCTTCTTTACGGAAGGCTCGACATTAAAAAGCCGACAAAGGAACATGGTACTTCCTTTGCAATTATTGTTGATGAGGAGACATACAGCAGGACAAAAGATGCCATTCTGGCCTACCGCGATGCCGTTGAGGATGACGGACTTTCTACTTACGTTCTGGTAGACGACTGGAAGAGCCCTGACGAAATTAAAGAAGAGATCCTGAAGCTCTATAACCAGAAGCCGCAGTTAGAAGGCGTTGTCTTTATAGGTGACATTCCCATTCCTATGCTCAGGAATGCCGAACATCTTACTTCTTCGTTCAAATACGAGAACAATTCTTCGGAATATTATTATTCTTCGGTGCCTTCGGACCGTTTTTACGACGATTTTAACCTGAAATTCCAGTTCCTGCACAAGGACAGTGAGCATCCGCTCTGCTTTTATTATTCCCTTACGCCGGATTCTCCGCAGAAGGTAAACAAGACCATCTACAGCGCCCGTATAAAGCCTTCAGTGGACGACGAGAGCAAGTATACGCTCATTAATCAGTATCTGCAGCGCGTTGTAAAACAGAAAAAAGAGCAGAATAAGCTGGATAACATGCTCGTCTATACAGGCTATAGATATTTCTCAGAATCTCTGAGCGCCTGGGGTGACGAACAGCTTTCATTAAGAGAGGAATTCCCGCAGGTATTCAAGACGGGCGGCAGGCTCAAGAAATTAAACCACACCATGAGCCCTTATATGAAAGGGATACTCCTTAGCGAAATTCAGGATCCGAAGCTTGACTTTGCAATATTCCATGCTCATGGCGATGATAACCTGCAGAGCCTTATAGATTATCCCAGGTCAAATGACATTGATGACAACATCGACAACATTAAGCTCAACTTAAGAAAAGAGCTGCGCGATGCGCGCAAGAGCGGCGAAAATGTGGATGAAAAGAAGCAGGACCTGAAAGGCGACTACAATGTGCCCGACAGCTGGTTCGACGGAGCGTTTGACCCCAGGGTTGCTGCAGCCGACTCAATGCGCGAGCGCAAGATGACGATCTATGGTGACGATATAAGAAGGATCTCTCCGCAGGCAAAACTTATACTTTTTGACGAATGCTATAATGGCGCTTTCCATACAAGCCCTTATCTTGCAGGCGAGTACGTATTTGGTTACGGCGCAACAATTGCAGGCATAGCAAACAGCACTACCACGCTTCAGGACCAGTGGGCAGAGGAATTCTCAGGCGTGCTCAACTACGGCACAAGAGTAGGCCTCTGGCACAAGATGAACAATGTGTTGGAAAATCACCTTTTTGGCGATCCGACGTTCCATTTTACTACAATCGATCCCAGAGTCAACCTGAACAGTATGCTCACTCAGGGAGTCAGTGACACGGCATCATGGGAAAGGATGAGGTACGCCGAGGAGCCTTCACTCCGCGCACTTGCACTTAAGATGCTCTTTAAGATCAGGGGTGCTTCCTATGAGACAGAGCTTTTAAGCGCCTACAGGACAGACGAGTCCTTTAACGTACGTCTCCAGGCATTGACCGCACTGGCAGAGCTGAATACCCCGTCTTTCCAGGGCGTTCTAAAAGAGTCGATTCAGGATCCTTTTGAATTTATAAGGCGCGTTTCAGCCGTCTGGATGGGAAAAGTCGGCAACCGCGATTACCTGACTATTATGGCAAAGCAGCTTGTAACGGATGAGTCGGAAAGGGTTATTTTCGACCTGAAGAAGTCGATAGCTTTTATTGATCCTGTTGCAGGCTATGAAGAGCTGGAAAAATCTTTAAGTCAGATGCCGGATGCGGCTGACAAGGAAAATTTAAGGGAAATGATGAAGGGATCGATCCTGAATTCAAGCGACCATCTGAATAAGGAGCTGCTCCCTAATATTAAGAACGATTCTTTAAGGATCAGGAAGAAAGTAAAGGAGATAGAGTCTTTGAGAGTATACAATTACATACAGGCGGTACCTGAACTTTTACAGCTGGCACAGAACAGCAGGGAAGATGTGGCAATAAGGGTAGCCACGCTGGAGGCCCTGGGCTGGTATTCACTTTCAAACAACAGGGATGCGATCTTAAAAGCTTGCGACGAGATTATGAGCATGGGTGATACGCCACAGCAGGTTAAAGATGAGGCTCTAAGAACAAAAAACAGAATTAAGGAAGGCTTCAACAATCCCGTAACCTCATGAGACTTATTTTATAAGTTTGCAGATAAACTTTCAACAATGCCGGATCTTCTGATAAAGAAGTATCCGGCTTTTTATTTTCAGTCTGCAGCTAGAAACCACGGCTGCATAATTGGACCGGGGTGAGTAACCTTAATTCGCCCATATTTATACTCTTCCCTTTGAGGAAAAAGAGGGAAAAGGGATTTGATTGTATCGGATTAAAGAGGTAATTTTAAGCATAAAATTTTCGAAATTTTTAACTTTATAGATAATAGCAGAAGGAAAAATTGTAATGGCTAATTTTGAAGTCAAACCTGCCGAAAGGACTGAAAATGTCACCTATGCGGTCAGGGACGTCGTTGTTATTGCTAATGAAATTGCCAAGACCGGCAAGGAAATGCTCTATCTGAATATCGGGGACCCGAACATATTTGATTTTCAGCCCCCAAGACATATGATCGATGCCACATACCAGGCAATGCTGAAGAACCTGAACGGATATTCTCCTTCCTCGGGCATTAAGGACGCTGTCCAGGCCATTGAAGCAGAAGCCAACCGCAAGGGAATTGACAACGTACTGGATATTTTTGTTACAACAGGCGCAAGCGAAGCTATTGACCTTGCACTGACCTCACTCGTAAACGAAGGGGAAAACGTGCTTACTCCGACCCCGGGATATCCTCTTTACACGGCAATTTCAAGCAAGCTGAGAATGATGGAAAACCCCTATTACCTGGATGAGGATAACGGATGGCAGCCTGATATAGAAGACATCAAAAGCAAGATTAATGATAAGACCCGTGCTATCATTTTAATTAACCCGAACAACCCGACCGGCGCTCTTTATTCAACTGAAGTTCTTCACCAGATAGTTGACCTGGCGCTGGAGCACAACCTGGTCATCTTTGCCGATGAAATTTACGACAAGCTCCTTTATGATGGAAAGAAGCACACTTCAATTGCTTCCTTAAATAAGGACGTCCCCTGCATTACTTTCGGCGGACTTTCAAAGAACTATATGGTTCCGGGCTTCAGAATCGGCTGGGGCATCATCTCAGGACGCCGCGAAGGCCTGAAGAAATATATTGAAGCTATAAACAAGCTCTTAAGGGCCCGTTTGTCAGCCAACCACCCCGAACAGTATGCAATTAAACCAGCTTTGGAAGGCGACCATGCACACCTGACTGAAGCCTTAAAGAAACTTACAGTACGCAGGGATATAACTGTAAATATGCTCAACGCCATCCCGGGCATCAGCTGTGTTAAGCCTGAAGGCGCATTCTATGCTTTCCCGAAGATCAACCTCGAGCAGCCTGACCTGCACTTCGTTTCAGAACTGATCAGGGAAACAGGCGTTGTGCTTGTACACGGAAGCGGATTCGGACAGGTACCCGGAACAAAGCACTTCAGGGTTGTGTTCCTGCCTAAGGAAGAGATACTTGAAAAAGCATACAACAAGATTGCACAATTCTATGAGAAGTATACTGCAAAATATGCCGGTGCTAACGTCGGATAAACTGCAGAGTATATTTCCTCTTTAATATTAACGGAAGATGAGCTTTAAGAATGCAGATTGAAGCCTCATCTTCCGTTTTTCATTTCTTGACTACATATCGCCTTTTGCCTATATTTACGGTTTAAGTAAAAACACTTACAAATAAAGAGTTTATCGGGTTGAATCAGTATAAAAAGACAATTCTTCCGAACGGAATCAAGATTATAACCGAACAGGTTCCCTACGTGAACAGCTTTTCGCTAGGCTTCTGGTTTAATGTGGGTTCACGTGACGAAAGCCGCAAAAACAACGGGATTACACATTTCATTGAGCACATGCTCTTTAAGGGGACGAACAAAAGATCCCCGAGAAAAATTGCCGAAGACATAGAAGGATACGGCGGTTATCTGAATGCATTTACATCCAAAGAGCATACCTGCTACTACGGGCGCGGCCTCCGGAAATATATTGAACGCACATTTGACGTTCTGGCCGATATGATACAGGACCCGGCATTTAAGGCAAATGAAATTAAAAAAGAAGCCGGTGTGGTTGTAGATGAGCTATATGACATTGAAGACAACCCGGAAGAGCTGATATTTGACAAGTTTGAAGAAAGCCTTTTTGCGGGAAACCCTCTGGGGCTTCCGATAATAGGTACAGAGGAAAACGTACGCGGCTTCAACCGTAATGACCTCTTTAGCTTCATAGAAGAAAAATACGGCCTTAATAACCTCACCATTGCAGCCAGCGGTGCCGTGGAGCACGATGAACTGGTAAGGCTTGCCGAAAAGTACATAAAGAAAGACCTGGGGAAGAAATCCTTTAGAAGAAAGAAAGTTACGCCGAGAAAGCCCTCGGAAGTGGTTCTGGATAAGGAAATCCAGCAGGTGCATACAATTTTAGGATGCGCAACCTACGGTTATAAAGATGACCTCGAAAGGACAAAGGTAAACGTTCTTTCACACATTCTTGGTGAAGGGAGCAGTTCACGCCTTTTCCAGACCGTAAGGGAAAGGAATGGCATCTGCTATCAGCTGAATTCATTCTTAAACTCTTTTTATGACGTTTCCTCATTCGGTGTTTACTTTTCCACAAACGAAAAGCTCTACGAAAAGTCGCTGGACCTTATTACAAAAGAGTACAAAAAAGTAATTGAAAAGAAGGTTTCAGACAGGGAGCTAAAGAAAGCCAAGGAATACTTAAAAGGGAGCATGCTCTTAAGCCTTGAGGGGATGACAAACCGCATGTTCCGCATGGCGCAGTCGGAGATTTACTTCAACAACATAAAAACCATTGAGGATTCTATAAGGGATATAGATTCCGTAACCCCTGAAGACGTGCTTGAAAAAGCAAATGAAGTTTTGGATGAGAAAGTGTTAAGCAAAATAGTTATTAAAGCTGAAAAATAAAAAGAAACAGAATTTAAGTAACCAGGTCAGGAATAAAAATCAGGAAGCAGGATTTTACATTTTATGCCTAAGATTACAATTAACGGAAAAGAAATAGAGTTCAAGGCGGGTCAGACCGTAATAGAAGTTGCAACCAAAAACGGTATTACAGTGCCGCATTTCTGCTGGCACCCGGCTTTGTCAGTCTCGGGTAACTGCAGGATGTGCCTCGTGGAAATTGAAAAGATGCCCAAGCTGGCAATTGCCTGTTCCACACTGGCAGCAGACGGAATGGTAGTTAACGTCGATTCGGATAAGGCGGTTTCCGCCCGCAACGCAGTAATGGAATTTATGCTAATCAATCACCCGCTAGACTGCCCGATTTGCGATCAGGCAGGTGAATGCAAGCTTCAGGATTATGCCTTTAAGTACGGTTCGGGCGAAAGCCGCTTTGAGGAGGAAAAATCTCACAACAAAAAGCGCGTGGAGCTGGGACCCTTTGTAATGTTTGATGCTGAAAGATGCATATCATGCTCAAGATGCATCCGCTTCTGTGATGAAGTTGCAGGGGAAAAAGAGCTTACATTTACAAAAAGAGGCGACAGGGTTACTGTTTCAACCTATCCCGGAGAAGATCTGGACAACCCGTATTCACTGAATACAACGGATATTTGTCCCGTGGGTGCTCTTACAAACAGGGATTTCCGCTTCAAGTCCAGAGTTTGGGATATGTCCAGGACAAGCTCCATCTGCACTGGCTGCTCCAGGGGCTGCAGCGACGAGATCTGGGTCAGGAATAACATTGTAATGCGTCTTACCCCGAGGTACAACCAGGAAGTCAACAGCTACTGGATGTGCGACGAAGGAAGGCTTAACACATTTAAGTTTATAAATAATGAAAGAGTTGACGGCCCGCACGTAAGGCGCGACGGGCAGCTCGTTAAAACAGGCTATGATGAAGCGGTTGCTCAGACAGTCTCACAGCTTAAGGCCTACAGTCCGGGTGAAATAGCATTCCTGGGCTCCGCCTTTGCAACGTGCGAAGACAACTACGCTCTGGCAAAGCTTGCAAAAGGAGCTTTCCACGTAAAGAACATAGATTTTGCAAGGCACACTATTCCGGGTTCCGGAGACAACATTTTAAGGCGTGAAGATAAAACTCCGAACGCTCTTGGAGCCGAGCTCGCGGGAGTAAGGCCCGGTTCAGAAGGCCTTGATTTTGATGGAATCATGAATGCAGTCAATTCAGGCAGAATAAAGGTCCTTTACTGCCTGGAAGACGACATTGCAGCAATGAGTCCTGAATACGAAAATATCCTTTCAAAGCTCGATCTTTTGATCGTTCATGCCACAAACCACAATAAAACTACGGCACTTGCCGACATAGTATTCCCGGCTTCAACATATGCCGAGAAGAACGGCACAATGGTAAACTTCCAGGGAATGGTTCAGAGGCTGAGGCCGGCCGTATCCACAATAGATATGGACAGGAGCATGGTGGGCATGGAAATGAGCCGTCTGGACAGATTTGGTACAGACTTCGATAAATGGGCAAAGAAGAACAGGGTGGATGCCCGTGCAAGCTGGAAGATGCTTGAAACGGTTGCCTCTTTGATGGGCCTTAAAATTAAGCATTCCATGGCAGAAGAAGTATTTGAAGATATGGCTTCTTCGCTGGATTGTTTCCGCGGCCTTGACTATGACGCAATAGGTGAAAGCGGCGCTAAGATAAAAGTTAACACAGCGGCAAAAGTAAAAAAATAAGAAATCGTATAACTAAGAAAAAGCTTAATTTTCGGGATCGCCATGGAAATTTTAATTCAAGCAGGGATAGCTCTTGCTAAAATTCTGATTGTTGTAACCGTAATGCTCCTGACGGTGTCTTACCTCGTGTATTTTGAGAGGAAGATTTCGGCATGGATACAGAACAGAAGGGGCCCAAACCGTGTAGGGCCATATGGGGCTCTGCAGCCTTTTGCAGACGTGTTCAAGCTCCTCTTAAAAGAAGACATTGTACCTGCAAACGCAAATAAATACATTCACTCTCTGGCACCATTTATCACGCTTTTTGTTTCATTTGCAACTTATGCAGTTATTCCTTTTGGTCCTGACATTCAGCTTTTCGGAAGGACTATTCAGCTTGCACTGGCCGACGTGAATATAGGCGTTTTATATGTCCTGGCCCTGACCTCGCTTGGTGTATACGGACTTACATTTGCCGGCTGGTCATCGGGCAGCAAATACTCTCTTTTAGGCGGCATCCGTTCCTCGGCACAGATGATATCCTATGAAGTCTCCATGGGATTTTCAATTGCAGGCGTAATTATGCTTGCAGAAAGCCTGAGGCCTGCGGCAATAGTTGCCTCACAGTACGGCTTTATGTGGAATGCCCTCGTTCAGCCGATAGGATTTATAACATTTTTTGTCTCGGCATTTGCCGAGACAAACCGCCTGCCTTTTGATTTACCGGAGGCAGAGCCTGAGCTTGTAGGAGGCTACCACACCGAATACAGCAGTATGAAATTTGCAGGGTTTTTCCTTGCCGAATATGCCAACATGATAATTGCAAGCGCAATGATAGTAACACTTTACTTAGGCGGCTGGCAGTTTCCTTATATAGATAAGTTCGGGCTTTCGGCATGGCTTACAGTTGGAATTCAGATTTTGTCGTTCCTCTTAAAGATGGCACTTATTCTCTTCTTCTTTATCTGGGTGCGCTGGTCGATACCGCGCTTCAGGTACGATCAGTTAATGAATCTGGGCTGGAAAGTGATGTTCCCGTTGTCATTATTAAACCTTTTATGGGTTGCAGCTTTAATAATGATATTCAAAATATAAAGGAAAGGTTATTGTATGCCGGTTAAAAAAAGAAAAAAAGACTTAACACTATCTGAAAAGTTATATATACCTGAGATCGTAAAAGGGCTGGGGCTTACATTAAAAAGCATGTTCCGTCCGAAGTTTACGATGGAATACCCGGAAGTAAAGTTTATACCGCCTGCCTCCTACAGGGGGCGCCCGGTACTGGTAAAGGAAGAAAACGAGACTGAAAGGTGTGTCGCCTGCGGCCTGTGCGCAAGGGTATGCCCGGCTCTTGCAATTGAGGTACAGGCTTCCGAGACTCCGCTTGAAAAGGAGCGTTACCCTGAGAAGTTTGAAATAAACATGCTCCGCTGCATCTTCTGCGGCTTCTGCGAGGAGGTCTGCCCAGAGGAGGCAATTGTAATGAGCAAGGATTACGAGCTCGTCTTCAGGGACAGAAATGATGCAATTTATGGAAAAGACAAGCTTCTTGTGCCTGTGCGCCAGGTAGAAGACAGGATAGACTTCCTCAGGAACTTCAAATAAGATTACATTTCACTTTAGAGCCGGGAAGCGTGTATTCCCGGCTCTTCATTTACATACGCCTTCTCTAGAAATTCAGCTCGAATCCCAAATTAAAAAACCTTTCGCTGTACATCTGCGGTATCCAAACGGGTTGTTTTACTTCCTTAAAAGTTTGTACCCATATATAATTGGCGATGTTCTGTTTGTCAAAAACATTTAACACTTCAGCTAAAATCCGAAGATCATACTTGTTAAAGATGCTGATGTTCACGGTTAAACCCATATCGGCCCGCATGTAAAACGGGAAGACTTCCCTCTGATCAAGTAAAGTTGTAATGGACTGCTTTCCTGTAGTGGAATCTGTAACGGCTTTTCGCATAGGATAAAGAAAACCGCTTCCAAAGATTATCCTGAGGTGCGACTGCCAGTTGGGGTGCTTTGGAAACTTATCCTGCAGGAATATCTGTATCGTATGGGACTGATCCAGGAAGCGCCTAAGATAAGTGCTGTTATCTGTTTTATATTTTTCTTTTGTGTTAAGGTAGCTGTATCCAATCCAGCTTTGTACGTCTTTTGTTATTTCTCCCTGAAACTGAATATCTACTCCGTAGGCATAGCCCCTCATGTTATTGCTAGCGCCGTATTCAAGTTTCAGCTGTTCAACATAGTACGGAATGAGATTATCAAGATCCTTGTAATATGTCTGCAATTGAAATTTAACTTTCTCCTTAAATTTGTAGTCCCATCCGAGCACATAGAATATTGCCTTTTGGGATTTAAGAGAGGAGCCATCAGGAGAAACTTTGTTCCTGAATTCATAATACATCGGGGGCTGATAATAATATCCCCAGCTCAAATTAATTGTATGCCTGCCGGAAGGATAGAAGTAAAGAGAGGCTCTTGGACTAAAGAGCTTTTCTTTTGTATAGTCATATACCAAATAGCGCGCTCCAAAATTCAGGCGGACTGCCTCACCCAGGAGTACCTCATCTTGTCCATAAAATGCATATGATGAAAAATTCATATTTGTATGAATGTACCTGGAATAAGGAAAATCTGTTAAATAAGCTGCCGATATTTCAAAGGAGTTCTCATTTACCAGGTTATCGATCTTAATAGTATTTGCTATAAATCCAAAATCAAGATTGTGATCTGCCAGCTTGAATTTCCCGTTTAGCTGAATGTTAAAAGATGAAAAATCAATACTGTTATCAGATTGCTGAACCCGGGACTTTATATATTCATACGTTGGATTTGCTGAATACTCCAGATCGGGCGTATAATAAATATCGGAATAAGTGTTGCCCGATTCAGTTTCTTTCGTGTTATATGCGGAAATGCCGGCCGACAGTTCAGCCACATCCGATAAAACTTTTTGCAATTTAAGACCCGCAAAGCGCGTGGTAAAATTATAATCATTAACTCCTGAAAAATTAATTTTAATTCCCCTGATATACTTCCCCATATTTCCCTCAGCATCTATGTCTGCCTGCTGAAAGTTGCTTTCAAATTCATAAGGAGAGAATTTGTATTTGTTATTGGCGTATATCAGCAAAAGCTCGGCTTTGGTGTCAGGCGAAAAATTATAATGAAAGAAAGACTGAATATCGGCAAAATAGGGCATATAACTGCCGGTTGTATGCAGTTTGTTTAAGAACAGGCCTGGATAGGCATATCTTGTCCCAATAGCATAATTAAGGCTTTTGTATCTATGGTTAACTGAAGCAGCAAGGTTCATGAGATCACTTCTAAAACTGCCATGAAGGCTGTCGCTAAATTCATTTAAGTATGATATTTCAAGAGCCGAAGACATTTTGTCACCCAGTCTTGCAGGAAAACCGCCGGCATAGAAATCCATATTCCTAACCATTGCAGGGTTAATAAGGGTCTGGTTTTCCTCGGCTCCTTGCTTTAGCAAAAAAGGGCGGTAAATCTGAAATCCGTTAAGATACATAAGGTTCTCATCAAAATTGCCTCCGCGGACGTTATAACTGCTGCTCAATTCATTATTTGAGGTAACCCCGGGTAAGATCTGTACGCCTCTGAGTGCATCGGAATAAAGGTTCGGCATATTCCTGATATCCTGCCTTTCAAGCTTTTGCCTTTCTAAGGTCGCCCTTTCCTTTTTACCTACTACAGTTACCTCATTTTCCAGTATTGAAGAGGTTTCCATCTCAATTATCAGATTTTTAAGTTTTCCCTCTGAGTTGACGTTGAGGTCCAGGAATTTTGTCTTAAAGCCGACGTGGCTGAATTTGAGCTGGTAGGTTCCGGAGGGCAAATAAAGAATGAAATTCCCGGAGGTATCGGAAACAGTACCTCTGTTTATCCCATGAACTGACACATTGCAGTTCGGCATAGGAGTTCTGCCCGTTTGTTGACTATTTTGCCGGAAACTGTATGGGGTTTATTTTGCGAAAAGCAAATAGAAGTAATAAGGAATACAAAAGCAATAATAGAGCGCATTTAAGGTTCCTTTAGTAGTAAGAAAATAAAATAAAACTGTAAAACTAAAGAATCCTTAAAACCTCCTGAATAATTGTAAGTTATAAGCAAATATATAGACTCTGCAAAAAATGTGCAACTTATGGCGGGTAACCTGGCCCAAAAAAAATGCCGGAAGCATCCCGGATCACCTTCCTCGCAGGGTCTGGTCTATTCCTGAAAGAGACAAGGACTCTTGAACTTTTCGCCCCGAAAATGAAACAAAAACCCGACGGAATATGTTTTGATGGTATGAGTACTTAAAATTTATAATAATAATCTTGACTTTTTTATATAGATTGTATAGTTTTCATAAGTTCAAAAACGAATTTGATCTTGAAGGAGATATATGAGCACTGAGATAAAGACCATTGAAAAGATGGCCAATACGGAGTATAAGTACGGTTTTGTTACGGATATTGAGGCCGATGAGGCCCCGAAAGGCTTAAATGAGGACATAATCCGCTTTATTTCGGCCAAAAAGGGGGAACCCGAATGGATGACTCAGTGGAGACTGAAAGCCTACCGGCACTGGCTTACGATGAAGGAGCCTAAATGGCAGAACGTTAAGTATCCACCGATCGATTACCAGGATATTGTCTACTATTCAGCCCCGAAACAGAAGAAAAAACTGAATTCCATGGAAGAAGTGGACCCGAAGCTGGTGCAGACCTTTGACAAGCTTGGAATTCCCCTGGAAGAGCAGAAAATGCTGGCCGGAGTGGCCGTGGATGCGGTTTTTGACAGCGTTTCTGTTGCAACAACATACAAGGAGAAGCTCTCAGAGCTTGGCATCATATTCTGTTCTATGTCGGAGGCAATTAAAAACCATCCCGACCTCGTTAAGAAGTACCTCGGTTCAGTCGTTCCTTATACAGATAACTTCTACGCCTCACTTAATTCAGCAGTCTTCTCGGACGGATCTTTTATATACATACCCAAAGGCGTGCGCTGCCCGATGGAACTGTCCACATATTTCAGAATTAATGCCGAGAACACAGGGCAGTTTGAAAGGACTCTTATTATTGCCGATGACGACGCATACGTCAGCTACCTGGAAGGTTGTACGGCACCTATGAGGGATACCAACCAGCTTCACGCGGCTGTTGTTGAACTTGTTGCACACGAAAGGTCGCAGATCAAATATTCAACCGTGCAGAACTGGTACGCAGGCGACGTAAACGGCGTGGGCGGCATATACAATTTTGTTACAAAAAGGGGTGCCTGCAGGGGAAGAAGCTCAAAGATCAGCTGGACGCAGGTTGAAACAGGTTCGTCCATTACGTGGAAATATCCAAGCTGCATACTTCAGGGGGATAACTCAATTGGGGAGTTTTATTCGGTTGCATTAACTAATAATATGCAGCAGGCGGATACAGGAACAAAGATGATCCATATAGGAAAAAATACCAGGAGCACGATTGTTTCAAAAGGCATTTCTGCCGGGCGCAGCCAGAACTCATACAGGGGACTGGTTAAAATAGGTCCCAAGGCCGAAGGCGCCAGAAACTATTCGCAGTGCGACTCGCTCCTTCTAGGCGACAAGTGCGGAGCCCACACCTTCCCATACCTTGAAGTGGATAACCCGACTGCAACCGTTGAACACGAGGCAACAACTTCAAAGATCGGTGAAGACCAGATATTTTACCTCAATCAAAGAGGAATCAAAACCGAGGACGCTGTAAACCTCATTGTAAACGGCTACTGCAAGGAAGTATTCAAGGAACTCCCGATGGAGTTCGCAGTTGAGGCGCAGCGCCTTTTAAGCGTAAGCCTTGAAGGCAGCGTAGGTTAATGTTAAAGTAAACACAATTGAAGCAGGGTTTTCTGCTTTTACAAAAAATATTGCAAAAAGAGGAATAAAATAATGCTGACTGTTAAAGATCTCTATGCATCCATTGAAGGAAAAGAAATCTTAAAAGGTATAAACTTAAAAGTCAATCCGGGTGAAGTTCATGCTATAATGGGCCCCAACGGTTCGGGAAAAAGCACGCTGGCAAGCATAATTGCAGGGCGCGAAGGCTACACGGTAACAGGCGGAAGCGTGACCTTTGAAGGCAAGGACCTTCTTTCAATGCCGCCTGAGGACAGGGCAAGAGAAGGAATATTCCTGGCATTCCAGTATCCCGTGGAAATACCGGGCATAAGCAACGCAACTTTTCTTAAGACCGCGGTAAATGAAATCCGCAAGTACAAGGGCCTGGAAGAACTTGATGCAATGGAGTTCCTTTCGCTCATAAGAGACAAGATGAAAGTAGTAGGCATGGATCAGACACTCTTCAGCCGTCCTGTAAACCAGGGGTTCTCAGGCGGTGAGAAGAAAAGGAACGAAATATTCCAGCTTGCCGTTTTAGATCCAAAGCTTGCAATACTGGATGAGACCGATTCAGGTCTGGACATAGATGCGCTTAAGATTGTGGCAAACGGGGTGAATGTTTTCAAAGAGCAGAGCAGGGAAAAAGCTGTCGTTGTAGTTACACACTATCAAAGACTTTTAGACTACATAGTTCCTGACTATGTGCACGTCCTTTATAACGGACGCATCGTTAAGTCGGGCACCAAAGAGCTTGCGCTTGAACTTGAAGCAAAAGGCTACGACTGGATTAAAGAGGAAAACAACATTCCGGCATCTACGAAATAAGAGGAGAATTTATTCTGATATGGCAGAAACTATAGAAAAAACAGATTTAAGGGACTACTACCATGCGCACTTCGAAACTTTCGAAGAGTCGCTAAACGGCCTGAAGGAAACCCGCCTGCACAATGAACGCAAAAAGGCAATGGAGCAGTTCATGGAGACAGGTTTTCCCTCAACAGACAGCGAGGAGTGGAAGTACACCAATACGGCTCCTATACTAAAGCACACGTTTGTCCCGGCACATTTAACCGGGGACGCGGATTTTTCAAAAGAAACGGTGGAAAAGTATTTAATAAAAGACCTGCCGGTTAACTTATTCGTATTTGTAAACGGCAGGATGATTGAAGAGCTTTCAGTAAGGCGGAAAGGCGCAGAAACTCTTCAGGCGGAAGATCTTTCTTCGGTAATAAATGATGATTCTGAAGTGATAACGAGATATTTATCGGAGCCTGTAAACGGCTTTAATGCGTTAAACAAGGCCTTCTTAAATGACGGTGCAGTAATCAGAATTCCTGAAGACAAAATTCTTGAAGATCCGATTCACCTCATGTTCTTATCCGGAAGCGACACAGAGGAAGTTTTAATTCAGCCCCGTGTATTTATAATTGCGGGCAAAAACAGCCAGGCAAAAATAATTGAAAGCCACAACAGCACTTCTGACAGGGCATACCTGTTTAATTCTGTAACAGAAGTTGTCTTGGAAGAAAATGCAGTTGTGAACTATTATAAGCTGCAGAACGAGTCGGATGAAGCCTTCCACATAAGCCGCCTGCAGGTAAGGCAGGAAAGGACGAGCACGTTTCATTCATTTGCCGTTACGTACGGAGGGGGCTTTGTAAGAAACGACCTCAATTCGTATCTCGGCGGCGAATATGCCGAAGTAAATCTTAACGGGCTTTATCTTGCTGAAGGCAAGCGCCACGTTGACAATCACACGGTTATAGATCACGCGGTTCCGCACTGCAGCAGCAATGAAATTTATAAAGGTATACTTGACGGCAAAGGGCGCGGAGTATTTAACGGCAAGGTAATAGTAAGAAAAGACGCGCAGAAGACGCAGGCATATCAGTCGAATAAAAACCTGCTGCTTTCAAGGACTGCAAAAATAGACACAAAGCCTCAGCTTGAAATCTTTGCCGACGACGTTAAATGCAGCCACGGTGCAACCGTGGGGCAGTTAAATGAGGATGCACTTTTCTATCTGCAGTCGAGGGGCGTGGGAATTGAGAAAGCCCAGTCGATTTTAATAAACGCTTTTGCAAGCGACGTGATAGACTTAATTAATATTGAACAATTAAAAGAAACCGTTAACAGTCAGATACTTGAAAAGCTGAAAAAGGTTTCTTAAGAAAAATTAAAAGAAGATGAATAACCCAATGTACCAGACAACAGTACAATCAAGTGAAAAGACAGGTGCCGCCTTTGACGTGGAAAGAGTAAGGCAGGATTTTCCGATTCTGCAGAGGCTGGTTAACGGCAAGCCGCTTGTCTATCTGGATAATGCCGCTACGACTCAGAAGCCGTATTCTGTTATAGATACCGTGCGCGACTATTACACAATGATCAATTCCAACGTGCACCGCGGCGTGCATTACTTAAGTGAGCAGGCAACGCTTGCCTACGAGGATGCAAGGCTTAAGATCAAGGAATTCTTAAATGCAATAAGCGCCTGCGAGATTGTTTTTACCAGGGGTGCTACAGAGGCAATTAACCTCGTTGCATGGACTTACGGCCGCACTCACATTAAGGAAGGCGACGAAGTAATAATCTCCGCCATGGAGCATCATGCCAACATTGTACCCTGGCAGCTTTTGTGCGAGGAGAAAAAAGCCAGACTAAGGGTAATTCCGATTACCGATGATGGTGAACTTATCATGGAAGAATATGATAAGCTCTTAAACGAAAAGACAAAGTTTGTTTCCATCGTCCAGATCTCAAACTCACTCGGCACAGTAAACCCCATAAGGGAAATTATACAGAAGGCACACGCAAGGAACATCCCGGTGCTTGTTGACGGCGCTCAGGGTGTTGCCCACGTCAAGGTTGACGTTCAGGAGCTGGGCTGTGATTTTTACGTGTTCTCGGGGCACAAACTTTTTGGCCCTACAGGAATTGGAATCCTCTACGGCAAAGCAGAGCTCCTGCAGGATATGCCGCCTTATCAGACGGGAGGCGACATGATACGCTCGGTGACATTTGAAAAAACAATTTTTAATGATATACCGAACAAGTTTGAGGCCGGCACGCCCAACATTGCCGGAGCCATAGGCCTTGGCGCCGCAATTGACTATATGAAGTATCTTAAGATGGATGAGGTTGCAAAGCATGAAAAAGAGCTCCTTAAGTATGCAACTGAAAAGATATCTGAAGTTGACGGCGTTCATTTAATAGGAACGGCAAAGAACAAGGCTTCACTCATATCATTCATAATGGACAATGTTCATCCGCATGACATAGGAACTATACTCGACAGTGAGGGCATTGCAATCAGAACAGGGCATCACTGCTGCCAGCCCGTAATGCAGAGGTTCTGCATACCGGCAACAGCAAGGGCATCATTTGCGTTCTACAATACCAAAAGTGAAATCGATAAATTAGTTTACGGAATACAAAAAGTAATCAGGGTATTCGGATAATGTCAGAATTAAGTGATCTTTACCAGGAAGTAATTCTGGACCATAACAAGAGTCCAAGAAACTACCGCAAATGTGAAACCTGCAACCACGATGCAGAAGGCTTTAATCCTCTCTGCGGTGACCACATATGGGTCTACATTGACCTTGATGGGGACAAAATCAAGGACATATCGTTTCAGGGTTCCGGCTGTGCAATTTCAAAGTCGTCGGCATCCTTAATGACCTCTATGCTGAAGGGGAAAACCAGGCAGGAAGCCGAAGATATGTTCAACAAATTTCATGACGTCGTAACCTCAAGGATCGGCAGCGAGCAGGACCTTTCGTCTTTGGGCAAACTTGCCGTATTTTCAGGCGTAAGGGATTACCCCTCGCGCGTAAAATGCGCAAGCCTCGCCTGGCATACAATGATGAGCGCATTAAAAGAAGAGAAATCAGCATCAACTGAATAATATAAGAGAAAGGATAATTTAAGATGGCTGACAAAAAATTTCTGGAGCAGGAGGTCATTCAGACTCTGAAGACCTGTTATGATCCTGAAATTCCGGTTGACATATATGAGCTTGGGCTTATTTACGAAATTAAAATTGATGATGAGAATAATGTCTACCTCAAGATGACACTGACCTCTCCCATGTGCCCGGTGGCAGGAAGCCTGCCCGGTGAGGTTCAAATGAAACTGAAGAATATTCCGGGAGTAAATGACGTGTATGTGGACCTTGTCTGGAATCCGCCATGGGACAGGGACATGATGTCGGACATTGCTAAAATAGAGCTCGGATTTTATTAAAATTTCTTACTACAATAATATATATATATGAAAGGCAGATATAATGTATAATTTCAATATAAATTCCAGGCCCCCGATTTATGATCCCGAAGCAGTTCAGCCGATGCGTGATGAGTTAACCTATACAGGCTTTGTTGAAGCAAGAACGCCCGGGGAAGTTGACAAATACATAACCGATCCCACGCTCGGGACTGTATTTGTAATGATCAACTCCGTCTGCGGCTGCGCTGCAGGAAGCGCACGCCCGGGAGTGAACCTGGCGCTTCAGAATGGCAGGATTCCCGATCACCTGGTGACAGTTTTTGCAGGGCAGGACAGGGATGCAGTGGACCGTGTACGCGGTTATCTTTCAGACTTTCCGCCCTCGAGCCCTTCGGCGGCACTCTTTAAGGACGGGAAGCTCGTTTACATGATGCAGCGTTATGACATCGAAGGCTACTCCCCGCAGGAGATTGCTGAAAAGCTCGTTGAGGTATTTAACCAGTTCTGCACAAAAGAAGGCCCTTCCATTTCAAGAGAGGACTATGCAAAGCTGGAATACGCTAGGGCATGCGGGTCGAGCATCCCGCGCCACAATGCCAATTAGGGTTCTTTTAAGTAGTGTTATTAAAATGTTTTTAAGTAACAAAAATCCCGGACTAATATGAAATTCAGTGCACAGGAAGAATATGGGCTTCGCTGCCTGCTCAGGATAGGCAAGTTCTACAGGATCAACAAATCACTTACCATTCCTGAAATAAGCCAGTTTGAAGGTATAACCACGCACAACGCCGCTAAGCTTTTGCGTATACTCCGTATGGGAGGATTCCTGGAAAGCGAAAGAGGGCAGGTCGGCGGATATACTCTGGCCAAGCCGCCTGAGAAGATCATACTGAGCGACGTGCTTGCGCTTCTTGGCGGAAAACTCTTTGAGGAGGAGGAATTCTGCGGAACCCATGCCGGCGTTGAAAACATATGCACGCATAGTATTGACTGTTCTGTAAGATCGCTCTGGAGGGTTGTTCAGAACTCTGTGGATAATGTACTTAAGAACACGACTCTGAAGGACCTCCTGGGAACAGAGCAGGACCTGCAGGGAAAAGTAGATGACATCTTCAGGAACTTTGCAGACATGAACTGATAAAGATATGAACTGATTTTTGTTGTTAAATGTCAGGTTACCCGGCTTTCTAAAAAGGCCGGGTTTTTTATTTTTAAATGAAGAATCATACCATACGTGCACTCCCCAATAGCCCAACTGCCGCATCCGCAAAAACAGACTTCTCATCCTGAAAAATAAAAAAAGTGTTTACTTTTTAATAAATATTAGCTAAATAAGTAAGAAAGCGGGCCACTGGGGCAATTGGGCCGCAAGCATACCTCCCGGAATTGTCGTTTCCTGTTCTCTGTGCAGTTTCAACCAGATGATTTTCAATTATAATAAATAAAAATGGAAAAAATCTCAGCTTCTGAAGTTAAATGCTATCACTGCGGCAGCGACTGCCCTGAAGAGGCTATTGCTCTGGGAGAGAAAAACTTCTGCTGTTTGGGATGCAGAACAGTTTATGAAATTCTGGAAAAGAATAACCTGGGCCACTACTATGCCTTTACTGCTGCACCCGGGGCACAACAGAAAAAGTCTCACCTAAAAAAGAAGTTTGAATATCTGGACGATTCCGGTACTGCCGGAAGGCTTATAGACCTTACAGACGGAACGGTCTCAACCGTAACATTTTATATCCCTTTTATGCATTGCAGCTCGTGCATCTGGCTTCTGGAAAATTTATATAAGTTTAATGCCGGAGTGCAGTATTCGCGCGTAAATTTCCTTCAGAAAAAAATTACCATCAGGTACACCGAAACGATAATCAGCCTGCGGGGTGTGGCCGAACTGCTGGCGACAATAGGCTATGAGCCTGAAATCAGCCTGCAGGCTACGGAAGAGGGGAACAAAAAAACACAGGACAGAAGTATTTATTACAAGACCGGAATTGCAGGCTTCTGCTTTGGCAACATCATGCTTTTAAGCTTCCCGGAGTATCTCTCCATTGTAAACAATGTAGACCTCTTTCTTAAAGGATTCTTCAGCTATATTATACTGACTCTTTCGCTGCCGGTATTTTTCTACTGCAGCTCCGGTTACTTCACCTCAGCCTTCAGAGCCTTAAAAAAGAAAATGATAAATATAGATTTCCCGATTTCACTAGGAATTATTGCACTCTTTGGAAGGAGCGTTTTTGAGATATTGGCCCATTCGGGAGTGGGATACATGGACTCCTTAAGCGGACTGGTATTCTTTCTTCTCCTTGGAAGATTGTTTCAGGAGAAGACCTATAACGTCCTGAGCTTTGACAGGAATTATAAATCGTATTTCCCTGCTTATGCAGTTATAAAGAAAGAGGAGGGTGAGGCTTCTGTTCCGCTTTCAGCCCTGAAAGAAGGTGACAGAATTCTAATAAGAAATAATGAGCTTATTCCTGCGGATTCAGTACTGATAAGGGGAAGAGCCAATATCGATTACAGTTTTGTCTCCGGTGAATCTGTCCCTGTAGAAATAGCAGAAGGAGAAATAATCCATGCAGGCGGAAGGCAGAAAGGCACGGCTTTGGAGCTGGAAGTAATAAAGAAGACTTCTCAAAGCTACATTACACAGCTCTGGAACAGCAGCGACTTTGTTAAACCCGATGAAAATAAAATAATAACTTTCAGCAACCTTGCCGGAAAATATTTTACAGCAGTAATTCTCCTTATCGCCTCAGGTGCCGGACTGTACTGGCTTCAGGCGGGCATTGCAGAGGCCTTAAAAGTCTTTACTTCAGTTCTGATTATTGCCTGCCCCTGCGCGCTTGCACTTTCTGTTCCTTTTACGCTGGGCAGTACGCTAAGGATTTTCGGCAGAAATAAATTCTACTTAAAGAATGCCTCGGTTGTGGAAAAACTCTCCGGGATAGATCACGTGGTCTTTGACAAGACCGGTACACTGACAAAGCTGAATGAACGGAATATAAGGTTCTACGGCGCGGATCTTTCAGAAGAAGAAAAAGAAGTAATTAAGTCTGTGCTCTACAACTCCATACATCCTTTAAGCAGAAGCATACTGAAACTGATGCCCGAGGTAAGGCTCTGGGGGATAGAGGAATTCATGGAGTATCCGGGGCGCGGGCTAGAAGGCATTGTGCAGGGGCAGAAAGCAAGGCTCGGATCGGTTTCTTTTGTAATAGGCACAGAGGCCGGAATTCCCTCCGGCAGCAGCTCAACGGTTTACGTCTCAATTAATGATGAAATAAAAGGTTTCTTCAGAGCCACCAATATTTACAGGGATGGAATAAAGGAACTGGCCTCTTATCTTCAGACATATGAAATCTCAGTGCTTTCAGGGGACTTCGACGGTGAGAAAGAAACCCTGAGGGACCTCTTTGGCTCAAAAGCGAAAATACATTTCAGACAGTCCCCTTTTGATAAGCTGAGTCACATAAAAAAACTTCAGATGAAAAACTGCTCAACGCTCATGATTGGTGACGGCTTAAATGATGCAGGAGCCCTGATGAAGAGTGACGTTGGAATTTCAATTTCGGAGGAGGCAGTTAACTTTTCTCCTGCGTGCGATGCAATACTGGAGGCCGGGGAATTCAGCAGACTGGCTGATTTTCTTAAGTTCTCCAGGACAAGCATGAAAATAATTTATATGAACCTTGTTATATCACTGTTATACAACATAGCGGGGATAAGTTTTGCAATTAATAATAACCTGACACCCGTTATTTCTGCAATACTGATGCCCTTAAGCTCAATTACGGTAGTTGCTCTTGCAACACTTTCAACAAATCTGATGGCAAAAATAAAGGGGTTACGTTAGCATGTGGGTACTGGTTATACTGATGTTTTTCAGCCTTCTTGTTGCCCTCATATTTTTAGGGGCTTTCATCTGGGCCGTAAAAAGCGGGCAGTACGATGACAAATACACGCCGTCGGTTAGAATTCTTTTGGATGACGAATTGAAGATTAACACGGACCAAAAAAGAAAGGAAAAGTGAAAATATAAATCAGGTAGTAATTCCAGGAGGGGAATAATGGGAAAAGATAAACCGGATTACAGCAATGGAGATATAAAAGCTGTTCGTGGGGAAGTTTCAGTTAAGGTGGAAACCTTCAGTTATGATAACCAGATCGTAAAGAACTTTGCCCTGGCAACTATTGTATGGGGGATAATTGGAATGCTGGTGGGGCTTATTGCAGCAGTACAGCTTTTCCTGCCTCAGCTTAACCTGGGCATTCAGTATGTCACGTTCGGACGCATAAGGCCATTACACACAAATGCCGTAATATTTGCTTTTGTGGGTAACGCAATTTTTATGGGAGTTTATTATTCCATTCAGCGCCTCTGCAAAGCGAGGATGTACAGCGACCTTTTGAGCAAGATAAACTTCTGGGGCTGGCAGCTGATCATACTTTCAGCAGTTGTTACATTCGCCCTGGGATACCTGACCAGCAAGGAATATGCGGAACTTGAATGGCCGATTGATATTGCAATAACCGTTGTGTGGGTCGTCTTCGGCATTAACCTTCTGGGCACACTTATAAAAAGAAGAGAGCCTCACATGTACGTTGCAATATGGTTTTACCTTGCAACGTGGGTGACTGTTGCCATTTTACACATCGTCAATTCACTTGAAATGCCTGTTTCACTTTTTAAGAGCTATTCACTTTATGCGGGTGTTCAGGATGCACTGGTGCAGTGGTGGTACGGGCATAATGCCGTGGCATTTTTTCTTACGACACCATATCTGGGACTCATGTATTACTTCCTTCCGAAGGCAGCAAACCGTCCCATTTATTCATACAGGCTTTCAATAATTCACTTCTGGTCGCTCATATTTATATACATCTGGGCGGGGCCACATCATCTTCTTTATACAGCGCTTCCCGATTGGGCACAGTCACTAGGAACAGTGTTTTCAATCATGCTGATTGCGCCTTCATGGGGAGGCATGATAAACGGGCTTTTAACACTAAGGGGCGCGTGGGATAAGGTCCGTGAAGAACCGGTGCTGAAGTTCATGGTAGTTGCCGTAACGGCATACGGCATGGCGACATTTGAAGGCCCGATGCTGTCACTAAGGAATGTCAATGCTGCTCTGCACTATACGGACTGGATAATAGCCCACGTGCACATCGGGGCCTTGGGGTGGAACGGCTTTCTAACATTTGGAATTCTGTACTGGCTCGTTCCAAGGCTTTACCGCACTGAGCTCTTCAGTAAAAAGCTTGCAAACATTCACTTCTGGCTTGGAACCGCGGGTATTGTATTTGTAGCGCTCTCTTTATACTGGGCAGCCATAACACAGTCGCTCATGTGGAAGCAGTTTACACCGCTTGGAGTTCTTCAGTACCCGAACTTCCTGGAAACCGTGCTGCAGATTATTCCGATGTATGTTATACGTGCAATCGGCGCATCGGCATATTTTGCCGGGGTGATAATTATGGTTGTTAATCTTCTAAAGACAATGAAGATGGGCAGTTTCCTCATAGATGAGGCTGCAGAATCTCCGGCAATAATAAGCCGCAATGGAGGCGACAGGGGTCACCGCTGGCTTGAGAAGAGGCCAGTGCAGTTTACAATTGCCGCGGCAGTTGCAATACTAATCGGCGGAATAGTTGAATTTATTCCGACATTCCTTGTAAAATCAAACGTCCCCACAATTGCAAGTGTAAAGCCGCTTACGGCTCTTGAGCAGCAGGGGCGCGACATATACCAGAGGGAAGGGTGCAACAACTGCCACTCACAGATGATCAGGCCTTTCCGCAGTGAAACCCAGAGGTACGGCGAATATTCAAAGGCAGGCGAATTTGTTTATGACCATCCCTTCCTCTGGGGCTCAAAGCGCACGGGGCCCGACCTGCAGCGCGAAGGAGGAAAGTATTCCGACCAATGGCATTTTTACCACATGCAGAACCCGTCTTCAATGTCGCCCGGCTCCATAATGCCTTCTTATCCCTGGCTTTACACGCAGAGGCTTGACATAAGTAAGACAGGGGCTAAGATAAATGCTCTAAGAAAGATCGGGGTGCCTTACCGTGCAGGCTACGAAAATTTTGCAAATACAGAACTTACAAGACAGGCAGATGCAATTGCAAAAGGCCTTCTCTCGTCAGGCGTTCCTGCTGAAGCCGACAAGGAAATAATAGCTCTGATTGCATACCTGCAGAGGCTTGGAACCGACATTAAAGTAATTCAGGCAATGAAATAGCAAAAGGCGTCCAAAAATGTTATCACAATTTCTGGAGACAATAAAAGATATAGGGATTTATCCTGCAATTGCCCTGGTTATATTTTTCGTATTGTTTATACTTCTCTTAATCTGGATATTCAGGATGGATAAGACTTATACCAGCAAAATGAAAAAGCTTCCTCTTGATGAAAACAATAATAACGGGAAATACAATGGTGAAGACAATACCGGATATTAAGGCCCGAAGGAATAATTACAGCTCAATAGTTTTCATTGTCCTTACGGGTCTCATTACGCTACTAAATTACGTGAATACATTTTCTCAGGATGCTGCACAGCAGGCCAGTCCACAGGAGGAGATGAACTGGGGCAGTTATGCAAAATGGGCATCAGTACTGCTTGGGATACTGATTTTTGTAATACTAATCATCACACTGGTTTATGGAAACCGTCCGGAAGTTGAGGCAGGGGAAAAGAAGTTCTTCTTTAAGAGGCTTGTCAGCAGAATCAGCGCTGCCGCCCCGCTGGAAGAAGAAAAAGACATTATGATGGAAGATAATTACGACGGGATTAGAGAGCTTAATAATAAAATTCCCCCCTGGTTTAACATCCTTTTTTACGGCTCAATATTGTTTGCCGCAATTTACCTGATGGTCTTCCACGTGTTTGGATCGGGGCAGGTTTCACAGGATGAATACCAGTCTGAGGTGCAGGAAGCAGAGCTACAGAAAGAGATCCTCTTCCGTCAGGGGAAGCTTGTAACAGAGGCCAACGTGGAGGAGCTGAAGGACGCGGGATCACTCTTAAGCGGGAAAGAGACATTTATGGCAAAGTGCTCTGTATGCCACGGCCGGGCAGGTGAAGGTGTCGTGGGACCCAATCTGACGGACGACTACTGGATACATGGAGCCGGAATTAAAAATGTGTTTAAGGTAATTAAAAACGGCGTGCAGCAGAAGGGAATGCCGACCTGGGATGGGCAGCTGAGTCCAAAACAGATACAGGAAGTTGCAAGCTACGTCATTTCAATTCACGGTACTAATCCCCCTAATGCCAAAGCCCCGCAGGGGGTACTGGTAAAGCCCTCGGATGAGAGTTCAAGGGACAGTGCAAACACTATGGTTAAAAAATAAATATGTGTTAGAGGGAAATGAAAAATATGAGCCAGGCAGCTTCAGATAGGGACCAGGAGTTCAGGGATAGACTCGGCATTGTAAGTAAAGAGGGAAAAAGAAACTGGATTTATCCCAAAAAGCCGAAAGGGAAATATTACAAGGCGAGGACAATGGTTAGTATAGTTCTTCTCCTGTTTTTTTTCGGTGCTCCTTTTTTAAGGTATAAGGGAAATCCTGTTTTCCTGATAAATATAGTTGACAGGAAATTTATTATTCTGGGAACAGTCTTCGGGCCGCACGATTTCTTTTTACTTTTGCTTTCAATGATTGCGCTCGTGCTGTTTATATTTCTTTTTACCACCATCTTCGGGAGGGTCTTCTGCGGCTGGGTATGCCCACAGACGGTGTTTATGGAGATGGTATTCAGAAAAATTGAATACTTGATTGAAGGCGATGCATCAAGGCAGAGGCAGCTGAAAAAGTCCCGATGGACGGCTGAGAAGATTATGAAGAAAGGCCTGAAGAGCGTAATATTTTTTATTCTGTCGTTTCTGGTTGCAAATACTTTCCTTGCCTGGGTTATCGGAACCGGTGAACTCAACCGTATTGTGAGTGATCCTCCCGGGGAGCACCTGACAGGGCTCATTTCAATTACAGCTTTCTCACTGGCATTCTATGGCGTATTTGCATGGTTCCGCGAGCAGGCATGCATTCTGGTGTGCCCTTACGGCAGGCTCCAGGGCGTTCTGCTTGATGAAAATTCTCTTGTAATCGCCTATGACTACACGCGCGGTGAGCCGAGAGGAAAGCTGAAGAAGTCCGAAGTAAAGACGGAAAAAGGGGATTGCGTGGACTGCCTTATGTGTGTGGATGTATGCCCGACAGGAATAGATATACGCAACGGCACGCAGCTCGAATGCATTAACTGTACTGCGTGCATTGATGCCTGCGACATGGTTATGGAAAAAACCAGCAGGCCCAGAGGCCTCATACGCTACGCTTCGCTGAAAGGAATAAGGGAAAAGAAAGGATTCCGCTTTACTCAACGGGTGATTTTCTACAGCTCGGTTATTATGATACTGATTGCTGTAGTAGCATATTTGCTTTTAACCAGAACTGACTTTGACGTAAGCTTTTTAAGGACTCCGGGACTCCTTTCGCAGGAGCAGGCTGGAGGCAGGATAAGCAACATTTATGACCTTAAGGTCACAAACAAGACTTTTACCGACACCCCAATGAAGCTTGAGCTTGAATATGAAGAGGGCGAAATAAAAGTAATCGGTTACGACAATTTAATTTCCAAAGCGCAGGCAATAACCGCAACAAAAGTTCTGGTGACACTGAGTGAGAAGAAACTGAAAGGGCTGATTACACCTCTTAAGATATCTGTTTACGCAGGCGATAAAAAGGTGGATGAAGTAAAAACATCGTTTTTAGGAAAAGTAGAATAAAGAATAATTATAACTTCACAAACGGGATTAATACAAAAATGAAATTTCACTGGGGAATAAGAATATTTCTTCTTTACGGATTGTTTGTGCTTGGCATTCTTTCAGTTGTCTTTTATTATATGGGGCAGGATATGGATCTGGTGTCAAATGAATATTATAATGATGAAATAAATTACCAGGACAGAATTGAAAAGCTTAAACGCACCCGGGTCCTGAAAGAAGAGGTTAAATTTATTCCGGCAGATGACAAAGTAAAAATAGAATTCCCCGAAACAATTAAAGAAACTATAACGGGAGAAATCCTTTTTTCCCGTCCTTCAGGCAGAAAATATGATTTCAGGCTTTCGCTTAAGCCGGGGCAGGATCTGGTTCAGTCTGTAGACTTCCGCGGGAGAAGAAAAGGCTTGTGGAAAATTGAAATGAACTGGAAGGCCGGAGGTATGGAGTACCTGAATGAAGAGATTATTAATGTAAGGTAACTTTTTTAAGCAGCAATAAGGAAGCATGAATGGAACTCTGGAGCGCATTTCTAATCGGGATGGCAGGAAGCCTGCACTGTGCCGGCATGTGCGGACCTCTAATGGTTGCTCTTCCTGCAAATTCAAAAAGCAGGCTGGGCTTTTTTTTAGGAAGAATTATTTACAATGCGGGAAGAATAACGGCTTATATATTTCTGGGAATGCTCTTTGGAACTTTCGGCAGTGCAGCTGCACTGTTCGGAATTCAGAAGAATCTATCTGTTTTACTCGGGGCGATAGTAATATTTCTTGTAATTGTTCCACGGAGATATAAAAACAAAATCGGCAAAATTCCTGTATATGGATTCTACAACAGGAAGCTGCAGTCATACATTGGGAAACTGTTAAAAAGGGATTCCGGATTTACTTTATTGGCTCTTGGCCTTCTGAACGGACTGCTTCCGTGCGGGCTCGTGTATGTGGGGCTCCTGGGTGCAGTAACTGCGTCCGGGGTTAAGAGTGGGATGATCTATATGGGACTTTTCGGGCTTGGCACGCTGCCGCTGATGTTTACAATCTCAGTAATGGGTCATTATATAAGCATCGGACTGAGGCAAAAGCTAAGACGGGTTGTTCCATTACTTGCTCTTCTTCTTGGCGTAGTTTTTATCCTGAGGGGGCTGGATCTTGGAATTCCGTATATCAGTCCAAAGCTTTCAATAGCCGCTAAAACTGATCACATGAGCTCATACCGGGTAAAGCCGCCTGAAGTAAAGCCTGTTGCAGGCAGGCAACAGGCGGAAGACTGCTGCAAATAATCATGATACTGTTGTCCCGTCAAAAAATACAATCTATTTACAATTGCATAAAAGAGCTTAATTTCTGCTTAGCCTGAAAAAGTAATTATCTTGACATTTTTGGCAAAAAAAATATATTGAAAAGAGAAACGCGTTATAAACAAAGGAGGAATGAATATGCAAGTCGATTCGCTGAAGAAACTTTATATGGATGAATTGAGAGATCTTGTAAGCTCAGAAAGTCAAATCATTGATGCCATGCCGAAGATGATACAGTCCGCTTCATCTAAAGAACTGAAGAATGCCTTTAATGAGCACCTGGACGTGACAAAGCGCCAGCTGGACAGACTGAAAGAAATATTCCGCAATATGAATGAATCTCCGGAAGGCAAAAGCTGTGCCGGGATGGAAGGCATCATTCGCGAGGGACAACAGATGATGGGACAGTCTACGGATCCTGAAGTAAAGGATGCGGGCCTTATTGCTGCGGCACAGAGAATCGAGCACTACGAAATTGCCGTTTATGGCGTGGTAAGAACATACGCGGAAATACTGGGAGATGAAGACTCGAGGGATTTGCTGCAGAGTACACTTGATGAGGAAAAAGAAACAGATAAAAAGCTGACTGAACTGGCTGTTAACAGCATTAATGTGGAAGCAAAAAAATAAACTTCATGACCCTGCAGTTCCAAAAAGGGCATATTTTGTGTGGGCCCGGTGAATAGATATTGCAGGGTAAGTTTACCGGTCAGAGTTCATACATTACCTTCAGTATTCACTGGCAGGTTTAATTTTCCATAGAAATACTCTTTGGTTAATGTTTTCTTCAGTCTTCAATTAAGATAAATGTTACCGGTTTCATCATGAACCAATTTTCTTAAACAAAACGCTTTGGAGGTTGAGAAATGATGTGGGTATTAGATACTCAAGTTAATAATTTAAGATGTCTTCTGACATTACTGTACTTTAAGCACATATTGGCCTCACTGCCCGGCAGCGATCCGGACGACGATGAAATGGACGATGATGAAGAAATCATGCAGCCGGATATGGATGAATTTACAGATGATGAGGACTTTGAAGATGAAGAAGACGGCCTCCTGGATGAGGGCCTGGAAGATGAAGTCTTTGACGAGGAAGATGAAGATGAGGATGCTGATGAGGATGCGGATGCTGATGAGGATGATGAGGACTTCGACGAAGATGAAGACTTTGATGAAGACGAGGACTTTGACGAGGAGGAGATCGAGGGCGACTTCGATGTTGATGAAGATGACGATGAAGATGATTTTGATGACGACGAAGATTTGAAATAAAGATAGGAAGGAATCAATATGGCGATAAAATCAATGCACGACCTTTTAGTCGATTCAGTTAAGGATATATACTATGCTGAAAAGCAGGTATTAAAAACGATGCCAAGAATGATAAAGAAGGTGTCATCGACCAATGTAAGAAAGGCATTTGAACAGCACTCAAAAGAAACTGAAAAGCAGATTGCAAGGCTTGAGAAAGTTTTCAAAGAACTTAATATGACTCCTAAAGCTAAAAAATGCCCTGCCATTGACGGCATAATCCAGGAAGGTAAAGAGCTGATGGATGAGATCAACGATCCTAATGTTATGGATGCTGCAATCATTGCCGCTGCACAGAAGATAGAACATTATGAAATAACTTCTTACGGAACGGCCAGGACTTTTGCAGATCACCTTGGTATGAACAAGCTGGCGCAGCTTCTGCAGAATACGCTGGATGAAGAGTATGCCACTGACGACAAGCTGACACAGATGGCTCAGAGTGAAGTTAATGTTGAGGCCGTAGAGGCCAGCTAATTATATATACGGAATTTTTCGGAATACCCATTTAGTGACTCCTATAATATCTGCTTCTAATTGAATTTATTATAACAGATTTAATTAGAAGCAGTTCTTTTTTTGAGCCCCTTAAATTAAAAACACAAAGCTGCCTCCCGCGGAGCGGACAGGTGCGGGTATTTGGCCTTACGGGGTGCCAAAATGAAACGGATTTATCAGTAGATTTTTACAGCTTTATTTATTTATAATAATTAATCAACTGCTTAACCAATGGAATTAAAGTAAAGGGCAATTTATAAAAATTTATTGGTGAAGACAGCTTTTGTATTAGTTATTATTTAACAGGTTTATCCAAACCTCTTTACATACCGGAAGAAACTATTAGTCTAAAAAGGAGAACTTAATGACCGCCGATGGGAAATTCCTGGAAGATAATCCATTGTGGTATAAAGATGGAATAATTTATCAGGTACACGTTAAAGCGTACCACGACAGCAATAACGACGGGATAGGAGATTTTCGAGGGCTCTTAGAAAAGCTGGACTATATTGAAAGCCTTGGGGTTACGACTGTCTGGCTGCTTCCATTTTACCCTTCACCATTAAAAGATGACGGTTACGATATTGCGGACTATTATAATATTCATTCCCAGTACGGAATACTGGAAGACTTTAAGGATTTCTTAAAAGAGGCCCACCGCAGAGGGATCAGGGTAATTACGGAGCTAGTACTGAACCATAGCTCGGACCAGCACAGGTGGTTTCAGCTTGCGAGAATCAGCAAGCCGGGTTCGGTACAAAGAGATTATTACGTATGGAGTGATACGCCTGAAAAGTACAAGGATGCCCGCATAATTTTTGGGGATTTTGAAACCTCAAACTGGTCCTGGGATCCGGTTGCAAAGTCATACTACTGGCACAGGTTTTATTCGCACCAGCCGGACTTGAACTTCGACAATTCGCACGTCCATAAGGCTCTTTTCAGGGTAGTGGATTTCTGGCTTGATATGGGTGTTGACGGCCTGAGACTTGACGCGGTGCCTTATCTTTATGAGAGGGAGGGTACAAACTGTGAGAATCTTCCCGAGACGCACGGGTTCTTAAAGTCGCTTAACGCATACGTTAAAAAGCGCTTTAAGAACAAGATGCTTTTGGCCGAGGCCAACCAGTGGCCCGAGGATGCGGTGGAGTATTTCGGTAATGAAGATGAATGCCAGATGGCGTTTCATTTCCCGCTCATGCCAAGGCTTTTCATGTCGCTCCAGATGGAAGACCGCTTCCCGATCATTGATATTCTGGAGCAGACGCCGGCAATTCCTGAATCGTGCCAGTGGGCTATGTTCTTAAGAAACCATGATGAGCTGACGCTTGAAATGGTGACAGACGAGGAACGCGACTACATGTACAGGTTTTATGCAAAGGATAACCGTGCAAGGATTAACCTGGGTATCAGGCGCCGCCTGGCTCCGCTGGTTGAAAATAACCGCAGAAAAATTGAGCTCCTGAATATCCTGCTTTTTTCGTTTCCCGGAACACCCATTATATACTATGGCGACGAGATTGGAATGGGGGATAACTACTATCTTGGCGACCGCAACGGTGTAAGAACGCCGATGCAGTGGTCACCCGACAGGAATGCAGGCTTTTCGGCTGCCAATCCGCAGAAACTGTTTCTGCCGGTTATAATAGATCCTGAATATCACTACGAAGCTGTAAACGTGGAAGTGCAGGAAAGAAGCTCTTCGAGTCTTTTGTGGTGGATGAAAAGAGCCATTGCCGTCAGGAAAAGCCACAAGGCGTTCGGGCGCGGAAGCCTTGAATTTCTTTCTCCGGCCAATCCGAAGGTGCTGGCATTTATCAGAAAATACGAAGCAGAGGTAGTTTTAGTTGTTGTAAATCTTTCGAGATTTCCGCAGGTAGCAGAGCTGGACCTGGCAAAATATCAGGGCTATATTCCTGTTGAAGCTTTCAGCAGAAACAGGTTTCCGCTGATTGGGGAGAATACTTACATGCTGACCCTAAACCCGTATGACTACTACTGGTTCATACTGAAGCAGGAAGAGACTGTGCCCTCTCCGGAGGGAAGAAAAATTCCGGAAATAAGTGTAAAAGGCAGCTGGAAAAATATTTTGAAAGGGGAGATGCGGGCAATTTTTGAAGATACAATTTTGAGCCCTTACATAAAACAGTGCGAATGGTTTGAAGGCGACCGTCTGACAATTCAGGAAGTAAAAATTGAAGAGGAGATCTTTATTCCTGACGCTTCAGGAGATGAAGTGCTGCTCATTGTCAGAGTCAGTTACCTGGACAGGGTTCCGGAACATTACCTCCTGCCTTTGTCGGCTGCAAACGATGAAAAAGCCAGGAAAATTTCCCAGGCCTCCCCAGGCTCCGCAATTGCATGCTTGAATGCCGAAGGGCAGGTGCACACGCTTTATGACGGAATCTATGATGAAACATTCCGCCAGGAATTCTTAAAAATGCTTATACGAAGGCGCAACATCAGGGGTGAAAACGGGGAGCTGAGGGCAATAATTGAGAAGAGGATAAAGAGCATCTTCTCCGGAGGAAGAGTATATACTTCCTCGCAGGTACAGAGGATAGATAAAAGAAATATTAACCTTCTTTATGAAGACACACTGACCGTAAAGCTCTACAGAAAGCTAGACGAAGGGGTAAACCCCGGCGTTGAGGTACTTAAGCTTCTTACGGACAGAACGGATTTTGAAAATGTTCCGCCATATGGCGGGGCGATAATGTACTTCAGGAGCAATCTGCCGCCAATAACTTTAGGTGTGCTTAAAGAATATGTCATCTATCAGAGCGACGGATGGTCCTATATTATTGACGTTGTGAAGAAGCATTTTGACAATGTACTTGCCGCACAGAATGAAAATGAAAACGGGCTTCCGCAGATATCTTCTTTCCTTTCGGATCTGGACCAGCTTAAAGACTCGCCATATTTCGGTGAGATCGTTGAAAGGATAAATATTGAAATGGTAAGCCTTCTTGGAAAAAGGACAGGGGAAATGCATATGGCGCTTTATTCACTAAGAGATGATCCTGCATACAGCCCAGAACCCTTTTCAATGCTTTATCAGAGGTCTATTTACCAGTCGGTAAGAAGTCTCTTAAGAGGCACATACAGGCTTCTTAACAGAAATCTGCCTTTGATGCCGGAAGACCTAAGGCAGGAGGCACGGGATCTTCTTGCACTTGAGCAGCCTCTTTTATCATTTGCTGCAAAAATACTAGTAAGAAAGCTTCCTACTCAGAAGATCCGGATTCACGGGGATTACCATTTAGGGCAGGTGCTCTTTACGGGAAAAGATTTTGTAATAACAAATTTCGAGGGACCGGAAAGCCAGTCCATAAGCGAAAGAAAGCTCAAGCGCTCTCCCCTCAGGGATGCGGCAGGAATGATCTGGTCGTTTCATTATGCTGCTTATACGGCACTCATTGAATACAAGTCGTCGCGTTCTGAAGATATAACGATGCTCGAATCATTTGCCGAGCAGTGGTGGCTCTGGATGGGAAGCGTATTTATGCAGTCGTACTTTGATACCGTTCAGCAGACCGGGCTCCTTCCTCCTGAAAAAGAAGAGCTCGAATATATGCTGCATGTTTACCTGCTGGAGAAAAAATTATATGAGCTGCACTATGCTTTATCAAAGCATATGGATGAAGCCTACATTCCGATAAAGGGGATTAAGTATTTCTCCAAGTTCTTTCTAAAGGAAGGAAAGCAGGAAAACGCAGTTAAGACAAAGTAAAAGTAATTGAGTGTGTGTGACTTATGTTAGGTGAATTATGAAGATAGGTGCTAACTATTCAGGTGATGGAAAGTGTGAATTTGTTGTATGGTCGCCAATTGCGGAAAAAATGGAAGTCAGAATGCTTGACGGAGGAGAAAGAATAATCCCGATGCAGAGAGACGAGGAATATTACTGGAGGGCCGCAGCAGAGAATGTAAGACCGGGGCAGCATTATTTCTACAGGATAGATGGCGAAACCGACAGGAGCGATCCGGCCTCCAACTCTCAGCCCGAGGATGTTCACGGCCCTTCCGAGATTATTGATCACAACTCCTTCAGGTGGACTGACAAGGGGTGGGAAGGCATTCCGATTACAAATTATATAATCTATGAAGTGCATATCGGAACATTAACTGATGAGGGCACATTTGACTCGGCAATTAAAAGGCTTGATGACCTGAAGGATCTGGGTGTTACTGCAGTTGAGGTTATGCCTGTTTCGCAGTATCCGGGCGAAAGGAATTGGGGTTACGACGGTGTTTATCCGTTTGCCGTACAAAGCTCATATGGCGGTGCTGAGGCATTAAAGCGTTTTGTTGATGCCTGCCACAATAAGGGCCTGTCAGTAATAATTGACGTGGTCTACAACCATTTCGGTCCCGCGGGCAATTACCTCCACAGCTACGGACCGTACTTTACTTCAAAATATAAGACCCCCTGGGGTGACGCCATTAATTTTGATGAGGAGTATAGCGACGGAGTAAGAAACTATTTCATTGAGAATGTCCTCTACTGGCTCCGGGACTTCCACGTTGACGCCCTGAGGCTGGATGCGGTTCACAGCATTTACGACTTCAGCGCCAGACACATACTGGAGGAAATGGCCGAGTACACAGACCACCTCTCGAAGACTGAAGGGAGGAAACATTACCTTATACTTGAAAGCGACCTGAACGACGTAAGGCTCATCAACCCAAGAGAAATAGGAGGCTACGGCTGCCATGCACAGTGGACCGACGACTTCCATCACTCGCTTCACACTCTTCTAACGGGTGAAAATTCAGGCTACTACGTTGATTTCGGGACAATGGGCGATATGGCCAAAGCACTCAAGAACAGTTTTGTATATACCGGGCAGTATTCAAGATCGCGCAAAAGAAGGCATGGAAATGATCCTTCCGAAAGGCCTACATACCAGTTTATTGTGAGCACGCAGAATCACGACCAGATCGGAAACCGTGCCTTTGGCGAAAGGCTTTCGAGCCTGGTGTCATTTGATGCCGCAAAGCTTGCTGCAGGCGTAATGCTTCTGTCGCCTTATATACCGATGCTTTTTATGGGCGAGGAGTACGCTGAGGACACACCGTTCCAGTATTTCGTGAGCCACAGCGACCCCGTGCTCGTTAAAGCCGTTCAGGAGGGGAGAAAAGAGGAGTTTAAGAATTTTCAGTGGCAGAGTGAGGTGCCCGACCCGCAGAGCGAAATGACCTATATGAACTCAAAGCTGAAATGGGAAAAAAGGCATGAAGGAAAGCACGGCGTAATGCTGGGATTTTACAGGGAGCTAATCAGGCTTAGAAATACGCTTCCGGCCCTGAAGAATTTCGACAGGAGCGATATGAGCGTAACAGAAGTAGAAGATGATAAGATCATCTTCTTCCACAGGTGGAAACGTGAAAACGGAATATACTGCCTTATGAATTTTAACGATATGGAAGTTACCTCCTATGCAACTGTGCCAAAAGGCAGGTGGAGAAAAGTTTTAGATTCGGCAGAAGGCAGATGGATGGGGAAAGGCTCTTCAATGCCGGACAGATTAGATAAGAAGCAGGACATTACAATTAAAGAATTCAGCTTCGCTCTTTATGAGCTGGAAGTGATATGAGATGAAAATGAAAGGATAATAAAGGAGAACTTATGAACAGATACGTATGTATTCATGGGCATTTTTATCAGCCCCCGAGGGAGAACCCATGGCTTGAAGAGATTGAAGTGCAGGATTCGGCTTACCCTTACCGGGACTGGAATGAGAGAATTAATGCCGAATGCTACAGCCCCAATACGGCGGCCCGCATACAGGCAGGAGACGGCACGGTTCTTAACATTTTAAATAATTATTCAAAGATCAGCTTTAACTTTGGGCCTACGCTTCTTTTGTGGATGGAGAAGCATTCACCCGATACATATAAGAGCATTATACAGGCTGATATTGAAAGCCGGGAACTCTATTCAGGCCACGGATCGGCTATTGCACAGGTTTATAACCATATGATCATGCCCCTTGCCAACACAAACGACAAACGCACTCAGATAATCTGGGGCATTGCCGATTTTAAATTCCGCTTCGGGCGCGAACCTGAAGGGATGTGGCTTGCTGAGACCGCAGTTGACAATGAAACGCTCGATATACTTGCAGAGTTTGGAATCAAGTTTACAATACTGGCACCCCGGCAGGCAAAGCAGGTAAAGCCGATGGATTCTGAAGAATGGACTGACGTAAGCAACGCATCAATTGACCCCAAAATGGCATACCTTTGCAGGCTTCCTTCGGGAAGAACAATTAACCTGTTTTTCTATGACGGGCCGATTTCGCAGGAGCTGGCCTTCGGCGACCTCCTGAAAAACGGGGAGAACCTGGCCAACCGCCTTGTCGGCACTTTCAGGGATGACGACGCCCCGCAGCTTGCTAATATTGCAACAGACGGTGAAACCTACGGCCACCATGCAAAGCACGGCGATATGGCACTTGCCTACTGCCTGAACTTTATCGAAAGCAATAATTTGGCTAAGATAACTGTCTATGGAGAGTTCCTGGAGAAGTATCCTCCCACGCATGAAGTTGAAATTATTGAAGACACTTCGTGGAGCTGCATACACGGAATTGAAAGATGGCGCAGTAACTGCGGATGCAACACCGGCCGCCCGGGCTGGGGACAGGAGTGGAGGGCACCACTAAGAGAGGCTCTGGACTGGCTGAGGGACGAACTTATAGGATTCTATGAGAAAGGTGTTGCAGACTTTACTGAGGCCCCCTGGAAACTCCGGGACGATTATATAAATGTTATTCTGGACAGGCGTCCTGAAAGCTTGAATAAATTCTTTTCTTCATTCTCCTCGAACGGCTTTACGGATGAAAAGAAAACAAGAATTCTTAAACTTCTTGAAATGGAGCGTCATGCGCTTTTGATGTACACAAGCTGCGGATGGTTTTTTGATGAGATCTCGGGCATTGAGACCATCCAGGTGATAATGTATGCAGGCCGTGCAATTCAGCTGGCGCGTGAGCTTGGCGGACCTGACCTGGAGGCTGAATTTATCAAGCGTCTGGAGAAAGCACCAAGCAATATTCCAGAAGTGCAAAATGGCGGACGGGCATATGAAATGTACGTTAAACCCGCATTCATCGACATGCTCAGGGTTGCAGCCCACTTTGCAATTAAGGCTCTTTTCGAGAATAAGAAAGATGAAGAGGGTACTGAAATTTTCAGCTACAAAGTCGCGGAAGATTCCGACGAGAGATTTGAGGCGGGAAGGCAGAGGATGATTATTGGACGCGCCCTGATGCATTCAAATATAACGCTGGAAGATACCCCCGTAAGCTATGCAGTCATACATTTCGGCGATCAGATTGTAAACGGCGGCGTGAGGGAGTTTAAGGGTGATGAAGCATTTAACGAGATGAAGAGTGAGCTTGTTGATGCTTTCCAGAAAATGAACCTCGTTGAGATGGTCCTTCTTTTGGATAAGCATTTCGGCACTCATAACTACACATTGTGGCACCTGTTCAAGGATGAGAGCCGCAAGGTATATCGAATAATTATGAGAAAAACGCTGGAAGAAATTGAGTTTTCATTCAGGCAGATTTATGAAAACCACTATCCCTTAATGCAGGCTCTTGTGGATGCTAGGCTGCCTCTGCCGAAGGCAATTTCAACAGCCGTGGAGTTTGTCATTAATTCGGATATACTGAAAATACTTGAGAGCAGTGATCCTATAGATAATGAAAAACTTATGAAGCTGTCGGCCGAAGCAAAGAAGTGGTCCATTCAGCTGGAAAACCAAAGGTTAAGCTATGTGGCTTCCAGACGGATTAACAAAATGGCGCAGAAACTGGCTGAAGACCCAATGAATACCAGCCTTATGAACGAAATGGCAGATGACCTGATTTCACTGCACGGAATAGGTCTGGACCTTAATATGTGGAAGGCACAGAATATCCTTTTCTTAGTCGGGCAGGATCACCTGCATCCTATGAAGTCGAAGGCCAGAAAAGGTACGCAGTATGCTCAAAAATGGATGGGCAACTTCAAGAAACTGGAACAAGAAATGCAGATTAAACTGGAACAGACCTGAATAATTGACGTGAAGTCTCAATTGACCGGGAGGAGGCTTTAGGAAATTAAGGCCTCCGCTATTATAATTATCTTCTTTGTAACCATTACAGGCAGAATATGCATATCCCAAAATCCACCTACAGGCTGCAGCTTAACGCTGCTTTTACTTTTAACGACCTGAAAGAAATTGTGCGCTACCTTTCAGAGCTGGGAATTTCGGACATTTATTCTTCCCCCATTATGAAGGCTGCAAAGGGGAGCATGCATGGCTATGACGTTGTTGACCCGAACCAGTTTAATCCTGAACTGGGCACAGAAGAGGATTTTGACAGCCTGGTCGGGGAGTATAAAAAGTATAAAATGGGGTGGCTGCAGGATGTTGTTCCAAACCATATGTCCTATTCGGCCGAAAACCAGATGATTGTCGATTTGCTTGAAAATGGTCCCAACTCGCGCTTTATCAGCTTCTTTGACATTGAATGGAACCACCCGCACGCGAGCGTTCGGCAGAGGGTACTGGCTCCATTCCTGGGGAAGTATTTTCAGGAAGTCCTGGAAGACGGTGAACTGGTACTAAAATATGACGCTGAGGGCTTCAGCATCTATTATTACGACAACCGTTTCCCACTTAAGATGGAATCATATTCGGACATACTTTCATTCAGAATGTCGAGCCTGCAGAACAGGCTGGGGAAAAATAATTCTGATGTGATCAAGTATCTGGCAGTTATGTATATACTCAGATCGCTTCCGGCCTCAGAGGAAATAGAGGAAAGATATTCGCAGATAAAATTTGTCAAAGGAATGCTCTACGAGCTCTACACCGGTAACGAGGTGATTAAAGAGTTCATAGATGAAAACATGAGGATCTATAACGGAAGAAAAGGTGTTGCTGAAAGTTTTAACATGCTTGAAAAGCTTCTTTCCGACCAGTATTTCCGTCTGGCCTACTGGAAGGTGGCAAATGAAGAGATCAACTACAGAAGATTTTTTAATATAAGCAGCCTTATTTCCCTTAAGATGGAAAATGAGGAAGTATTTAACCGCATACATACGCTGGTGCTAAGGCTTGTAGATGAAGGGAAAATTGACGGCTTAAGAATAGACCACGTCGACGGGCTTTATGACCCGACTTCATACCTTAAAAGGCTCCGCGGACGCCTGCAGGATAACTATCTCGTGGTTGAAAAAATCCTTGAGCTTGAGGAGGAACTGCCCACCGAGTGGCCCATTGAGGGGACAACGGGTTATGAGTTTGTAAATTATGTGAACGGGATTTTTATCAAAAAGGAAAACGAGAGGGCCCTTACTGAGGTGTATCAAAGGTTTTCAGGGTTTACCACGCCTTATGAAAGGGTGGTGGCTGAGAAAAAAAGACTTATTATTCAGACCCGTATGGCCGGAGAAGTAGAACGCCTGGCATTCCTGGTTGAAGCCGTCTCCAGCATTGACCGCTACGGTATTGACATTACGATGCACGGGCTTAAACGGGCTCTGGAGGAGATACTGACGTATTTCCCGATATACAGGACCTATATAAATGCGGAGAATTATACGGAAAGGGATAAAAAATATCTCGAGGGTCTCTTTAAGAGGGTTTCAAGGATAAATCCCAGGCTTTCGCAAGAGTTTAACTACATATGCAACCTTCTTATGCTGAGCTTCCGTGAGCATTTTACGGAGGAGCAGAAAAAAATAGCGCTCGACTTTGTAATGAAGTTTCAGCAGCTTACGGGCCCCCTGATGGCAAAGGGGTTTGAGGATACGGCCTTGTATGTCTATAACCGGCTTATTTCAATGAATGAAGTGGGGGGCAACCCCGGGCGTTTCGGAATTACTACGGATGAATTTCATACTTTCTGCCAGAAGAGGGCTAATCTGTGGCCTCATTCAATGAATGCAACCGCCACACACGACACCAAGCGCGGCGAGGACATGAGGGCCAGGATAAACGTCCTTTCGGAAATACCGGATGAATGGGAAGAAAGGGTAAACACCTGGAGCAGGCTGAACAGCTCAATGAAAGAAAACTTAAACGGGGAAGTAATACCTGACAAAAACGACGAGTATTTCCTCTACCAGACGCTAATCGGATCATTTCCCTTTGAACAGACAGACCTGACAACTTATATAGCCCGTATAAAGGAATATATTGTCAAAGCCACACGCGAGGCCAAAGTTCACACCGCATGGATTAAGCCCGATGAGGAATATGAACAGGCCTATTCCTCTTTCGTGGAAAAAATTCTTACTCCTTCTGATGGAAACCATTTCCTGCTGGATTTTACAGGGTTTCAGAAGAAGGTGGCGTTCTACGGAATGTTTAATTCGCTTAGCCAGGTTCTTATTAAGTTTACATCCACCGGCGTACCTGATGTGTACCAGGGGACAGAATTGTGGGACATGTCACTGGTAGACCCTGACAACCGCCGCCCGGTGGATTTCAGCCTGAGAAGGGGTCATCTTGAGGAGATAAGAAATAACCCTGAAAAAGACAGATTGAGATATCTGAAGAGCATTTTAGACGCAATGCCCGACGGCCGGATAAAGATGTACCTGATGCACCAGGCGCTTAAGGCAAGAAATGAAAACAGGGAAGTCTTTTTGGACGGGGAGTACATCCCGGTAAACACGGGAGGCAGCCACGCTCAGAACCTTATAACCTTTGCAAGAAAGCTCAATAACAGGTGGGCTGTAACTATTGCGCCTCGCTTGTTAACTGAATTTGTAAAAGAAGGGGAACTTCCACTGGGTGAAGCCTGGGGGGATACAATGATCGCCCTGCCGCAGGAAATAAAATCCTGGAAAAATGTTTTTACAGGCCAGAGGCTGGTAAAATCTGAAAAATCCGCCTCGCGGGGGTTCTTTATGGCAAAAGAAGTATTCAGCCATTTCCCGGTTGCACTCATTTTAGGAGAAAAAACTTAATTTATTTTTTCTTTTTCCGATAATAAAACGGAATGTTATATTTTGGAATGTAATTTTCCGGGAAAAGGAAGGAAAATTAAGAATTGCAACCATTAACCATTTTACCGAGGTGGAATGTACTGGGAATACTTTAATCTGAAGGTTAATCCTTTCGGTATTACACCGGATCCGAAGTTTTTATATTTAAGCACACCGCACGCATCGGCCATTGAATGGATGAAAATGGCAATCGAGCAGCATGAATTTGGAATGATCACCGGGGAGGTGGGTTCAGGTAAGACCGTGCTTTCTCGTTATCTTGTAGACAGCCTGCCGGAAGAAACCTTCAGGGTGGCCTGGATAATAAATCCGGTAATGTCCTCTACGCAGCTTTTACGTGAGATCTATGGACAGCTCTTTGACGATAAAGCTCCGCATTCAAAGTCACTGCTGGTAAAATCCCTGCAGGAAGGCCTGGTAAATCTGTTCTTGGAGAATAAATATCCTGTAGTAATAATTGATGAGGCGCAGGTAATTCCTGGCACAAAGATCTTCGAGGAGCTGAGGCTTTTGAGCAACTATCAGACTGACGAGCAGAATCTGATCTCAATTATTCTCATGGGTCAGCAGGAGCTCTTAAAGAAGCTGAAGAAGAAAACACACAGGGCATTTCTTCAAAGGGTCAGGTTTACACTCACACTGAATCCGCTTACTGCAGAAGAGCTGGATAGTTACATAAGCCACCGCTTAAGAGTGGCGGGCCTTGAGGGCGAGAGTATTTTTACTCCCGAGGCTATTGAGAGGATTCACAGGATTACAGGGGGGTATCCGAGACCTGTAAACCACCTGGCGGCTTTTTCTATGATGGAGGCCATGACGCATGAAAAGGATGCCGTGGAGGCAAGTGACGTGGAATCTGCAGCCAGATCAATACTGTATTTTGAAGACAGCCTTGCAGACGAAAATGCTCTGGCAGAGGCAAAAGAGACTGTCGGAGAATAATTTCAAAAAACACAAGCGGGAATTTTTGACGTATGATTAATATTCTTAAACTCAGAAAAATTGAAAAAGAAAAAAAACTGCAGGATAAAGAGGATTCTTTAGAGCAGAAGACTGAAGCTCTTGCATCTGAAAAGCCTGTTTCAGAGGAAAATGCTCAGAGGCAGCAGAACATTGAGAATATTGATGAGAAAATAATTGCTGAAATTGCTGAAGAGATAAATAACGCCCCGGATTCTCCTGCGGAGGATTTAAGGAGCGCTTCTGAAGTACTTCTTAGTGTATCTCAGGATATTGAACTGGTTGAAGGTTCTGTTGAAATTCAGGAGTTTACGAGTCCTGTTGAGCACGACGCTACAGAGGAGGTTGCTGATCCCTGGCTTAATGAGCCTCTTACGAAAGAAAGTGCCGGAAAATCAGAAGAACCTGTAAAAGAAGAAGTTGATGCCGAAATTGCAGAACCATCTGTAAACATGGATTCAGCTGAAAAAGCGGAAGTTAAGGAAGAGGAAATTGATCCGGCCGAAGCATTCCGCCAGGCTTTAATTGCTGAGGTCCTGAGAGACGAAACCATGGTAACCCGTGCACAGGTTGAAGAAGAGGAGAAAATGAGCAGCGCAAAGCCGGAAGCTCCTCAGGTAAAAGAAAGTACCCCTTCTGCTGATAAGGCTCCTGCCATAAATACCTCAGGAGCAATTAAGCCTGAAGAAAAGAAACAGGAAAAGGCCACAGCCGGGCAGCAGCAGGAAGTAAAACTGCAGGATCAAACGCGGCAGGACTTAAAGCAGCAGGATGCAAAAGCCCACGAGGCTATTGTGCAGCTGGTAGGGTTCAATCTCGGGAAAGAGTGCTACGGAGTTGACATAAAGAGAATAAAAGAGATCAACCGTATGACAGAGATAACAAGGGTTCCGAGGGCACCTGAATTTATTGAAGGCGTCATCAACCTGAGGGGATCGGTTATTCCCGTCATTAATCTGAGAAAGAAAGTAAAGATGCCGCCCCGTGAATACGATAAGGATACGAGGATCATAATTGTTGAGTTAGGGGGTAAGACCATCGGTTTTATTGTTGATGCAGTAAAAGAGGTCTTAAGGATTCCCGAAAGCGTTCTTGTTCCGCCTCCAACGCTTGCAGTAGGCAAAAGTGCAGATTACATCACATCTGTAGCCAAGGTTGAAGATGAGCTTGTGATACTTCTTGATCCGGATAAAGTCCTCTCGCGTGAGGAGACAAAGAAGCTGGAAGAAGCTGAGGGGAAGAAGAGAAAGTAAGCATCAGTATTTATACAGATAAAGAAAGAGGCAGGCCAAAACCTGCCTCTTTTTTTGATTTAGAACGCTAATCCAACAGAGAACACATGGTTTGCATCGAAACTGCTCTTTACCTGACGGTAAGCATAATCCACTCTTATAGCCGTGCCGCCGCCGACTTCGTAGTTAATGCCAGCGCCAGCCGTGAATCCCCAGATATAGCCGGCTTCCTGACTGGCGGGTGTATAGCCGTAGCCGCCGCGTAAAGAGAGAAGGTTATTGAACGTATACTCGGCGCCGAAGCGGTAAACATCGCCGGAGAAGTTGTTGTTCTGGAATGTCGTTGCAACAAGCAGCGAATTCTGCGCATCCAAAACAGGCCTGTATGCAAGTCCGAATTCCAGGGTTGAAGGCAGCTCGAATGAGGCTGCTTCAACCTTATAGAGCTGTGCGGGGCGCTCATAGGAAGCAGCTGAGGCCTGAGTATAAAGCCCCGGGCCGCTAAAGGTCATCTGAGGGCCCAGGTTCTTGATTGCCACACCAAGGCTTAGTCCTGTCAGGTCTCCCAGGTTTTCGTACATGATTCCTACGTTAAAGGCCACACCGTTGGCAGAAACCTGAGCGATATTTTCCATGATTAGGCTGCCTGTTATGCCGACAGAAATACGGTCGCTCAGGGCTCTTGCAAAGGAGAGGCCTAAAGTCAGGAACTGTGGACTGAAGGTTTCTCCCGTACCATCCGGGTTATTCGTTGTGGTTACATTGATGTCTCCGAACGAAAGAGATTTAATGCTGAAGGCAAGAGCGCCGAAGCCCGCGATATTTGCCTCAACGGCACCGTAAGTCACACCCATATCTGCCAGGTACTTCATATAGGAGAAAGTAGCCTCAGCAGACTTATCAGTCCTTGCAATTCCGGCGGGGTTCCAGTAAAGGGCCTCGATTCCGGTAGTAGTAGAAGTATTGGCGCCTGAAAGGCCAATGCCTCTTACACCGACAGGTATAAGGAGTTCAGAAGCTCCTCCGGTTCCGTTACGTCTGCCTCCGCCCGCATAGATTATTTCAGCCGTAGCAAGGAGGAGGAGTAACATCAGGCTTATATATTTAATATATTTTTTCATTTTATCTCCTCAATTTTAATTAGAATCTATCCAGCACTTGCTGCTCTTGAATTACAGCTACTTTCAGTATCTTGGAACCAAGTCCGGGCATTTCTATATAAGCCAGGTAAATGCCGCTGGCAACAGGAAGGCCCGATTCATTTGCAAGGTCCCAGCGCTCGTACTGGCTTGTTGCGCTGGCTCTTGTAATTGTCTTAATCAGGGTTCCTGCAATGTTATAGATACGGATTATAGCATCCTTGGGCAGGTGGCTAAAAGTAACGAAACGCTGATATTTGTTTAATTCCTGCGGATTTACACCGTAGTACGGATTCGGGAACACATTGATGTTTTGTACATCCTGAGCTGCCTGCTGAGCGTTATAGGCCATAGGGGCAGGAGCTGTGAATGTGTATGTATCCGTTCCCGGGATGATATTGTTTGCAAATTTAACCACAAACCTGTCGCCTGTATCCCAGTGATTCTTGTCGGCATCGAAGTAAAGGAACCAGGTTGCCTTGGGGCTGGTCAGGTTGACAGTAGCCGCAGTAACGGTGTCGCTGTATGGAGTTGCAACAGGGACAATATACGCACGGCTGCCGCGGATCCTCATGTATGTCGGGGCTCCTCCGGCTCCCCAAGGATCCTTTGTATCGAAGTTTCTCGATCTGAAGGCAACGTTGATCTGGCGTTTGCGTTCAACTTCCCAGAGCTCAAAGGGTATTCTGATTGTTGCGTGTGCCTGGCGGTTGCTTGAATAAGCCACTGCCATCTGTCCGCCCGATACAATAGTTGTATCTTCTGCAGCCTCGCTGACCCTGACGCCGGTCCACCTCAGCTCAAGATCCTGTATGAGGTCTTCCTGTGTGGCAGCATCGCCTCCTCCGGGGAAGAGTTCAAACGAACGGCCTGTTACGCCGCCGAAGAATGTGGCGTCACCTGAAAACACGATCGGTTTTGTGTCCTTATTTACCTTAACCGTCTGTTCGGCAGATGAATAGGCTGTTGGTGCGGAGAATGTGAGATTGCCGACCTTGAACTCGAGTCCATCAATTATCGGGTAATCTTCATTAAGGCTGTAGTTTTGCTGGTAGGTGGCAACTCTCTGGTCTCCCCGCATTACATACCACGGATAGCTGCTGATGCTGAATGGAGCTGTAATTTCACCCTTGGGGTTCTGTGCCGTTGCAACAATAACAGAAACTCTTCCGGCCTCGAGGAGTTTTACTATATCCTGTGTCAGCGGCTGTTGGGCGTCTTTATTGGTCCATGTGCCCTGTGCAATGCCCAGTTTATTTTTACGCCCCTGCTGGAAAGTAAAGGTTATCGGCTTAAGTATGGTGTCGACCATACCCAGGTATGCCTGTGTAATGGGGCCTGTCAGTGAGTCGATATTAGTAATTGTAATATTGTACTTAAGCTGTGTCGCATCCTCATTGAGAATAAGCTGCCCTGTCATTTCGACTGTACCTATAGTCAGTGCTGAATCAGGAGGAGTATAGGTGGCATCGAACTTGTCGGGTATAGTTGAGAAATTGATTGTATAGGTCTGCCCTGTAATTTTGGTCGGGTCTACCACCTTAATTTCAACTGTAGCATCACCGGTTCCGACGTGTTTGATTCCAGCCTGGCTTAAGGTATCGCCCGGGTTAAAGTTTGAGGCAAAGCCCGGGTCGTAAGTCTGCGGAACAACAGTAATGATCTGCAGAGGATTTTCAAGCACGTTAGGCACCTCAGCAGGATCGGGGTTAAACGAATAACTTGTAACGGCGTAGTAGTAGCGGCTTCCGTTATTAAGCGGGATACCGTTTATGAAGTCCTTTGTTATAGTAATAGACCTCTGAAGGCCGCTGTTTGTGCCGAACTGAATAGGAGTAAGTTCAGGCTTGCCTGTCTTAGGGTTAAAGACATAGCCGTAGATTGTACCTACGGTATCTTTGATGTCATAGGTCGCAATCAGCTTGGCGTTTTCAAATGTAGCCGAGGCCGAAGGCAGCTGATAGACATTATAGCCCTGGAACTTGAATCCCTTGTAGTCATAGCTTTCAGTCTGGTTATAAGTTGCCAGATCGCCCCATGAAAGGACAACTGCCCTGTTAAGGGGTGTAGCGGTAACCTTAGGCGGGGTAGCGCCAGTAGGTATCTTGAAGAAGGAGTTATAGGCGTCCTGAGCCTTAATGTCGTAGTTCTTCAGGAGCTTTACGCTTTGCAGGTTGTCGCTTCCCTCGGCAGCCATTTCAGCTACAACTATTTCCTGTGTATCTCCCGCAGCCATGGTAAAAGGTCCCGAGGCAAGGCCAATTCTGCGGTCGTCGGGGCCAATTATCTGGCCGTCGATCCAGCCGGTGCCTGTAACCGGGTCGCCCGGAAGTGCAAACGGGGTCGGGACACCCTGCGGGGTTTTGAATATTTCACCGGTCTTACCTACGCGTCCCTGCATAAAGTTGTAAAACTGTGTCGTCCCCTCATAAGATCCCAGTGTAGGGTCGGTAACATTTAAGTTGCCGCGGGCAAAGTAGTAGAATGCGGTCATAGGGAGATTTCTCTTTCCCCTTATGACGCGTCCGCCGGTAATTGCCGAATCATTGGCGCTGCCCGCCACAACTGGTCCCTGGAAGAAGTCGAACCCGACAGCAGGCGGGGGCATTTCGCCGTATGTGGCGTCATTTGGGGTTGCATTATAAGCAAATCCCAGGCTGAGAGTTGTATCGCATCCTGCATAGTCGTCTGTGGCATTTCCCACGTCAGGGTCGCACCACATCGATACGTACATGTCTGTAAACGACGTAGTGCTTTTATTAATCATGAGAAATTTTCTGAAGTACATGTTGCTAAGAGGCCCTGCCTGTGAATAGGCCCAGTAGGTGGACTGCAGTTCGATGCCCATAGGCTGCGAGCCGTACATGTTTGTTGTAAGGCTGGAGTTCAGGTCGTTGTCAACAAACCATATTGTCTGGCTGGCGCCCGGTACGCCCGGAATATCAGAGGCAGGTTCGTAGGTGCCGTTGCCGTTGAGGTCTTCAAACGGGGCGCCGTCTAAAGCCGGCCATTCGTTCCAGTCTTTCTCATACTGTGCGCGGACCTCATCTTCTGAGAGTCCTTCTTCTTTTGATTCAGTTGTAAGGCTTGCTGTTTTATAGTCAGGCCTTACCCTGTAGATTCTGTTCTTATCCAGGTCCGGGTTTTCAGCTTTTCCGGGTGAAAGGATCTTCCCCGGCTGAAGTCCCGTTCTGTAAGTTGATCCGCCGACGCGCACCTCTCCGTTGACCTTGGCACCCCAGACGAAACCGGATTCAAATATAGCGGTTTTACCGCTGCCTTTCGGGTATGTAAAGCCAGCATTCTGTGAAGGATCTATGTCTGTATCCCCGCTGTTGTAGACCCAGGCGGAAAGGTTATTGATGTTCATTTTGGTCTTATTCGGCAGACCCATTGTTTTACTTAACTTCTTCCCCTCCTTTTTGTCCCTACTTTCGGCCTGCAGGATCAGAGAAGGGAGAAGAAAAACAAAACATAAGATGACGAGTAATAACGTTTTATATATTTGTTTCATTTTTATTTCTCCAAGTATTTTAATCAGTCAACTTGTTTTAATATTCCAGTCTGATACCTAATCTGATCTGGCGCGGCGGGCCATAGAAGTATGGGAACGTTACCAGCTGGTTAGAAGCAGTCTGATACTGTTCATAGTAGTTGATGTTAATAGCCCTGTAAACATCCGCATAACCCGGCCTGGTTGAGAGGTCGCCCGAGAGGTTAGGATTGCTGAGTACTCCGTTGTCTGTTGTAGTACCTGTTCTTAAGAATACGTTCTCGACATTTCTTCTGTCGAAGAGGTTAATGACAAAGATATAAATGTTGGCGCTTAAAGCGTCGAACAGCCTGATAGTTTTATCCACTTTCAGGTCCACCTGGAACGTAGCAGGGGTTGATGAAGAGTTAAGCGGTTCAATAGGCTGTCTGTCGCGTGCGTCGCCTTCAAGATCCTGTCCGCCGACGCCGAGAGTATAAGGGTGTCCGCTTGTAAATCTGGCCAGAGCGGAGATTCCGAATTCATGCAGAATAGCTGGCCCTTCCTCTGGTCCGAAACGGAAGTCGACGTTAACGTTTCCGCTTAACGGGTTATTGAATTCAAGAGGCGAAATATACGCCGGAGCAAAAGGAGTTGATCCTTCGAGCGGCGCACCTACAATACCGCGGTTTGAATTCGGGAAAGACCCAGTTCCGCGTGCATCCTGGAAAGAGAGTGAAGCGTTAACAGCAAATCCAGCAGTTCTTCTCATGTTGAAGGTTATTTCCACTCCTTTGGTAGTTGCAAAGTCACCGTTTCTTAAGATATAATAATTCTTGAACGGGGAGCCCTGTGCAACTATCTGCTGGTCGTAGACCACCTGGTCAACTATATCCTTGTAGTAGCCGGTGATGTCGAAGGAAGCAAAGTCCGCGATCTGCTGGGAAAACCCGAGTTCATACTGTGTCGTTCTGGTCGGGCGGACGTTAAAGCCTACCGGGTTGGTGATAAAGAAGCCGCCTCTCAGGTTAATGTATGTCAGCGGAAGCCCCTGGTAAATATCCGCAAGGCGTGTCTGCTGAACAAACTTTCCGAACTGAGCATGAAATACGGTCTGGTCCGTTACAGGGAATGAAAGTCCTATACGGGGGCTTATGGAAGTAAACTTTGGTACATCCACCAGGCCCTGGGGATAGATTTCGCCAGTATTATAGTTGAAAGTAAGTTCAGGACGGGCCATGTCTGCGAGGCCCTTGTTGTCTGTATTTATATAATCAAAGCGGACGCCAAGGTTAAGAATGAGGTCCCTGAACTCAATTCTGTCCTGTACATAAGCTCCGGCAAAGACCGGATGCTTGGGGGCATAGACGCCCGAGGCGTTTGTTTCATTGCCGAGGGCATCATAGCCGTAATTATTAATTCCCTGGTTAATGAATATCTGCTCCAGAGTACGTTTCTGCGGATCAGTATCCGGCAGGGCAGCATTCTGTGCTATCTGTCCTGCAAGAGCAAAGCCGCCTTCATTTCCGATGCTGTAGTTTCTGATGGTATATCTCTGGAATTCACCACCAATCTTAAATGCGTGTACTTTGCCTATATTATATGTCAAAGCTCCGGAGAGTGTATAGTTCTGCCTGTTGGCCTTCTGATAGCCTGCCGTCACATCGCCCGGGGCATTAAATGAAAAGTCCCAGTATGTAAGTCTTGCCGGCCTTATAAATCTGCCCGTGGGGTCGCCCGGTTTGCGCTGCCATACAAATCCCGCGTTGGCATTAGCCACGCTGTCGCCGTAGCCAAGGAGGTTATCTTTTAGGAAGGGATCGTATGTGTGGGCGTACTGGCTGAAGTATCCCGCATTTAATTCATAGTACGCGGCATTGCTGAGTACGTGAGTCAGCTTAATGCTGGCCGATCCGTCCTTCAGGTCGCGCTGTTCAATTCTGCCGACGTCCAGCAAATTGGAAACGTTGCCCGCATTTCTGTTGGTGTTAAATGCATTTTGTCTCCAGTTGGAGCTGTAAGTCCCGGCAAAACGGATCAGTATAGGCTTAAAATCCATTGTAAATGTTGCCGAGTAGTCGAATGTCTGGTTTTGGTTGCCAAGCACCGCTCCGGCAGGATAGGAGAGGTTAATTGTATCGCCGGATAGCCCGTCGGAAACCCGTCCCAGACTGATGCCGGGGTAAGGCTGCGGGTTAGCATCTCTCTGGTAGTTGTAGTTAAAGAGTCCAAAGAAGCGGAAGCGTTCATCTAAAACAGGTCCGCCCAGGGTTCCTGTAAATTCGTTATAGCCGAACCAGTATGCGCCAAGCCTTTTATCGCCGCTGTAGCCTTTGCTTTTAGGCTGGAAGCCCACGTTGTCGGTGATGTATTCGGCAGTGACTTTAAGGTTCTGAGGCCCGGTCTTCAGCTGCGTGCGGATGATGCCCGAGTTTGCTCCGCCGAATTCAGCCGTGTAGCCGCCTGCCTGGACCTGCACTTCCTCGAGTGCATCCTGGTTAATTGTAACGGCGCGTCCGCCTGTAACAGGGTTGGTAATTGAAACGCCTTCGAGATAGTAGCCTACTTCATCTAGTCGGCCGCCGCGGATAAATACGGCGTTATTCTGGATTGTAACGCCTGCCGTAAGGCTGAGGATGTTGTTGACGCCCCTGACAGGAAGGGCCTGAATATCCTCGCTTGTGGTTATGCGAACGGCGTTGGTGTTGCTTTTATTAATCAGCGGCCTGACTGCAGTAACCTCAACGGTGCCCACTGTAACGCCTTCGGCCGGAAGCGGAATATTCCCTTCGGTGGTCAGTCCTGCGTTAACTCTGACGTTATTCAGAGTAATTGCGGTATAACCGATGAATGAGGCTTTAAGGCTGTAAACAGCAGGCTGGAGATTCCTGATTTCATAATCGCCGTTTACATCTGTAGCCGCGCCGGAAGTCGTTCCAACTACCTGAACGTTGGCCCCGACGAGCGGTTCGCCTGTTTGTCTGTCTGTGACTTTGCCTTTGATTCTACCTGTAGTGGTTTGTGCAAGGAGGAATGCAGGTAAAAGCATGCAAAACATAGTAAGAAAAAGTATTTTCCTACTCATAGTTTTCTCCTTTCCTTTAGGTTTGTTAAAATGATTCACTTCTTCCGGCTTTATTGCCCTTTATGGCCGGAAGCGCCCTCTTAAACAGAATCATTTTCTTCTTGAGGGAATGCTATTGAACTTGATTACACGAAACTTCTGAATACCAAGGCATACGCTGATCACAAATCAAGTCGATCACAAATCATGCTGACAACATTCTTGTTTGCAGATGGAAGGTAGTATAAACTTACATCAGTGCTCCTATTCTTGTTTTTAATTGTTTGTACATTGTGATTCTGCTAAATGATAATAATTTGCAAGTAAAAAAAAAGTATAAAAAAAAATAATCATTCCGGAAAAATCCCTAAAAACTTGGCCCGGGAGATTTTTTTTCTCCCCGCGATTCCTTAAATTCAACTAAAAGTATTAAATTCAAAAAAAGAAGGCACTATGAATGTCAATCCATGGCACGATGTAAATCTGGGGGAGCACGCACCTCAGTTTGTAAGAAGCATAATTGAAATTCCCATGGGAAGTAAAGGCAAGTATGAGCTTGACAAGGAAAGCGGACTCTTAAGGCTCGACCGCGTTTTGTTCTCATCTGTTCATTACCCGGCCAACTACGGTTTTATTCCGCAGACCTATTGCGATGACAGGGATCCGCTGGACATACTGGTCATCTGTTCAATTGAGGTCGACCCTATGTGTATAGTTGACGCGAAGGTAATAGGCGTAATGCACATGGTGGACGAAAACGAGAGGGATGATAAAATTATTGCTGTGGCAAAAAACGACATGTCTGTTAACTATATTAATGACATCTCGGAACTTCCCCCGCACACAGTTGTTGAGCTCAGGCGCTTCTTTGAAGATTACAAGAAAAATGAGCATAAGAACGTGGTCGTGGAGCACTTCTTCGGGCGCGAGGAGGCCTACAGGGTAATTAACGAAAGCATCAGTCTTTACAACAGGACATACGGGGAACTGCACAGCAAAGAGAAAATCTAGGCAAAGAGAAAATCTAGCATAATGGGTTCTGAATAAAGTTAAGCTTTAATCTAAAAGGGCAGACAGGTAAAAACTTTCTGCCCTTTATGTTTTTAAGGCTGGGAGGAGGGAATCATTAATATTAATTATTCCTTCGGGAAACGGGAATTAAAAATTTTTTTTATCTGTTGTTTATATTATGAAGGCTTTTTGAGTAGTTTTGCTGTGAAAATAGGGGAAAATAAACTATTTTTAGACTTCAATGAACTTTAATCAGGGAAATGGAGTTAAGCCAGGTAATTTTAAGCAACAAACTTTAATTTGATAACAATATGACGGTATTATGATTAGCGAAGTAATTTTTTTAGAGTATCTTTCATGCCTGCTGGAGGGAGATAAACCAAAGTGTTCGGCCATAGTAGCTCACCTTATTGAAAATAAGGTTGATCCAAAAGAATTATATGAGAGGCTTTTTCAGCGTTCACTCGAACGCGTCGGGAAGCTCTGGGAGAACAATAAAATCTGCGGGGCCACCGAACACATGGCCACAACAATTACCGAATGCCTGATGAGTTATACTTACCCGGTAGTCTCGGCACCGGAAAAGATAGGAAAAAAAGTTATTGTAGCTTGCGTTCCCAAGGAATTTCATCAGGTGGGCGCCAAAATGGTTGCTGATGTTTTTGAATTGCAGGGCTGGGAAGCTTACTGCCTTGGAGCCAATACCAAGGAAACTGAACTCTTTAAGCTTATAAATGAAAAACAGCCGGACCTTCTGGCTTTGTCCATGAGCCTTTACCTGAATGTTGTCAGGCTCACAGACATGATTGAAAGCGTTAAGAAGGAATTCCCGCAGCTTGAGATTATTGTGGGGGGACAGGCTTTCAAGGAAAACAGCCCCGACTTTTTAGAGCAGTACTACAATGTAAAGTACATCCCGAATTTGAAGGAGCTTGAGAAATTTATTAAGGAAAGATCGAAAGCCGAAAAAAAAAGCATAGCTTAAAAGCTATGCTTTAGAAATATAAGTGAAGATAAAAAGCATGACTCTTTTTAAGAGTTATGCTTTTTTTCTATAGGTTCAGTGCAATTATCCACAAGGTATATGATAGATTCATAACTAATTCCGCTATGCACGGATAATCCGATTTCGCAGGTCCTGCTTGTTGAGTATCCGTGGCGGCAGTCATCAGGCAGGCCGCCCTTGAGGTTTCTCAGGGCAGAGGCGTTAAGTTCAGGATAGGTAAAGCCTCGGTCGCCGGCCCATCCGCAGCATCCGACGCCGTGGGGGACAACAACTTCTTCAGAACACATTTCGGCTACTTTCTTAAGCTTTCCATTGAGCCCCATCTTCGTTGAGCTGCACGTGGAGTGAATGGCAATTTTTTCCTTTGTCTTTGTGAAGCTGAGCTTGTCTGTGAGGAATTCGTCAATAAATTCTACCGGCTCGTATATCTTTAAGGGCTCTTGTCCCTGGTGCTGGCTTAAATATTCCTTCATCCTGTAAAGGCATGGGCTCATATCGAAAAGTATAGGGAATTTTCCGTTATCTGAGGCTTCAAGTAATGCTTCCAGAAGCTCATTGGATTTTTTATCACCCTGCTTTTTAAAGCCCTTGCTTGCAAATGCCATTCCGCAGCAAAGGTTTGTAAGATTCTTCGGATAAATTACCTCGTAGCCTGCCTTGTTAAGAAGCGAGACAGTCCGGGTGGTAAGTGAGTCTTTATTTTCACTTCCCTTGGAGACGCCCATCGATCTGTTAATACAGCTCGGGAAGTATACGACCTTAAGTTCTGATCCGTTTGAGCTTTGAGGGATAATTATTTTGTCGGCTCCTTTTGGCATATAACGGTTCCACATTGGTATTCTGCCTCCTGAGACCTTCCTTAAAACGTCTGAGGCTCCCTGCATTATTGAAGTACCCAGAACCGTATGCAGGCCGTTTACGACGTTGAGTCCCAGTTTCATTCCTGCCGTCACCTGGTTCATGGAGGATGAAAGCACGCTGGCAATGCCCTGTGCAGTGGGGGAGGCATTTTCAGCTCTTAGCTCTTTTACCAGGTTGCCAGTATTAATGTTTACCGGACAGCTCGTGGCGCAAAGCCCGTCTGTAGCGCAGGTCTGGTTGCCGTCGTAGTCGTACTGGTCAATAAGGGCTGCGCGCCTTGCCGGATCCTCGCCCGTTTCCTTGAGGCGGGCAATTTCACGCCAGACAACAATCCTCTGCCGGGGTGTAATTGTAAGATCTCTTGAAGGGCAGTTGATTTCGCAGAATCCGCACTCAATGCATTTATCAACTATGGAATTTGCTGCCGGAAGAGGCTTTAGGTTTTTTATATGGGCCTCAGCATCGTTGTTCAGTATCACGCCCGGATTTATGATGTTATCCGGATCGAAGATGCTCTTAATTTCCTTCATAAGGCCAAAGGCTTCATGTCCCCATTCGAGCTCCACAAAGGGTGCCATATTACGTCCGGTGCCGTGTTCAGCCTTCAGAGCGCCGTCATATTTCTTAACCACCATATTTGTGACGTCATCAATCAGGTTTTTATAGCGGTTGATTTCAGCCTCTGAATTAAAACCCTGCTTAAAGACAAAGTGGAGGTTGCCCTCCAGTGCGTGGCCGAAGATAATGGCGTCGTAATACCCATGTTTTTTGAACAGTTCCTGCAGGTCGGCTGTTGCCTCGGCAAGGCGGCTGATAGGGAAGCATACGTCCTCAATAATTACCGTAGTTCCGATCTTCCTCATTGCGCCTACAGAAGGGAAGAGTCCTTTTCTTATGTCCCAGAGTTTTTTGAACTCTTTTTCGTCCTGGGTAAACTCAAGCGGCATAACCTTGGGCAGGTCCTTAAGGGCTTCTTTAATTTCAGCAATCTGCCCTGAAAGGCTCTCAGCGTCGCCGGCTCTTGTTTCAACTAGCAGTGAGGCAACTTCAGCGCCAAGTGATTTAAGATAAGGGGGCATACCTTCTTTATCCTCAACCGAGCGCAGCGAAGCCCTGTCCATGAGTTCCACGGCTTCGACCTTTGAAGTCTTCAGTATCTCGACTGCCTTGCATGCCGTAACGGCATCGGGGAAAAGCATAAGTGAAGTGGCCTTATTGCTCATTTCGGGAACGGTATAGTAATTTACTTCGGAGATAAAGCCTAGTGTTCCCTCGGAGCCTATCATGAGGTGCTGTATAATATCTATAGGGTCGTCAAAATCAGTAAGGGCATTCAGGCTGTAGCCTGTGGTGTTCTTCATCTTGAATTTGCTTCTTATGCGTTCAGAAAGGGCCGCGTTTTCCTTGACCTTTTTTGAGAGCGCACAGACAGCGGAAATCATTTCAGTGTGCGATTCGGCAAACTTCTTTCTGCTTTCGGGGTTGTTGGTATCCAGCAGGCTTCCGTCATAGAAAATGATTTTCATTCCGGCCAGTGTCCTGTAGCTGTTCTGCGAAGTGCCGCAGCACATGCCGCTTGCATTGTTTGCTGCAATGCCCCCGATCATGGCCGAATTAATGGAAGCCGGATCGGGCCCAATTTTCTTTTTATAAGGAGCCAGGAATACGTTGGCGTGAGCGCCAATGATTCCGACCTGGAGCCTTATCTCTGAGGCGTCGTGATTTATATGGAAGTGTTTCCATTTAGTGCCAAGCACGACCAGGACGCTGTCGGAGATGGACTGCCCGGAAAGGCTTGTGCCTGCGGCGCGGAAAGTGACAGATATGCCAAGGCGCCTGCAGTGCTTTAATATTAAAATTACTTCTTCTTCAGTATCTACTTTTACGACCAGCTTTGGAATAAGTCTGTAGAAACTGGCGTCTGTTCCATAGGCAAGTGTACGAAGGTCGTCTGAAAACATCCTGTCTTCAGGAATCTTCTCGAGCAGGAGCTTATGGAGTTCTAAATATTTCCCGGATAACATCAAATCCTCATAAATTTCAATTTGCCCAAAGGGCTGAATGTCCTTTTTCAGGCTGAATAGTTCAAAATTTTTCTACAAAATTACGAAAATATCTTAAAAATATTACGCAATAAATTTGCATAAAGTTCCCGGTGAGGCTAAAAAAGGATCTGGAAAGAGAAAAAGGGCAGCCCTGAAGCCCTAAACCGGCGGGCTTCAGGACCTGAAAAAGGGGTTATTTGAGTATAGGGACGATTTCTCTCTGTCTTTCCTCTCCGGTAGCTATAACATCGCCCGAGGGGGAAATATAGACGTCAATTTCGCATCTAACGCCGAAATCTCCCGTGAGGTAAATCCCGGGTTCAATTGAAAACGACGTCGAAGGCAGAATAAGCCTTTCATCACGGGTTTCAAAGTTATCCATATGTGCGCCCGACCCGTGGGTTTCAGTTGTAATTGAGTGCCCTGTCCTGTGTATAAAGTAGTCTCCGTATCCGGCCTCTTTAATGACGCTGCGGGCCGCGTCATCCACCTCAAATCCGCGGACCTCACGGCCATCCTTAAAGCGCTCTTCAACAAGACTGAAGGCGGCGTCGCGGGCGCGGGCAACTATGTTAAAGATTTTAGTGTATTTTTCAGGTACTTCCTGCCCCATATAGCCGACCCATGTAATGTCAGCCATTACAGCCTGTGGGGTATTCATCTTAGCCCAGAGGTCTATTAAAACAAAGTCGCCCTTGTTTATATCCTTATGCACGCCTGAGTCCGGGGCATAGTGCGGGTTTGCGCTGTTTTCATTAACTGCAACAATGGCATCCGAATCGGTAACCATATTTCTTTTCTTAAACTCGTTCATGATGAACTGCTGGACGTCGAATTCATTTACCTTCGAGTTAGTGGCAGTTTTTTCCTTAATGAAATTAAATGCCTGTCTTACAATTTCATAAAGAGCGCGGGCTGCGGTTTTGTTCTCTTCGAACTGCTCCGGGCTCCAGAGTGCGCCGAACATCGAGATCAGGTCGCCCGAGCTTTTGATGTCGATGTTAAACGTCCTCAGGTACTCTATTGTACCGGCATCAACCTTTGATACGTAAGGAATAGCATTCATCGGAGAGTACTCCATGGCAACGGTTTTGAGCCCAGAAAGTGTATCTCTTAAATGCTTATCCAGGGAGGCATGGCTGGAATAGGTGAGCTTTTTACCCGGCAGGTGATCAAGGTGGAAAGCTTCAATTCCGTTTACAATCTTAACCGGTGTTCCATCCTTAGGGATAAGATAAAAGAATCTCCTGGTCAGGTGAGCTTCGGGAGAAACATTAAGTATTTCATGGGCCAGAGAGTTGGAGCCTCTGAAGTCATAAAACAGCCACGCATCAAAGTTCATTTTTTTCAGTATGTCCTGAACTTTTTCCAGGTCGAATTTTGCCATTAGGTCCTCACGATTTTGTTAAAGTTACCTAAATATAAGAAAAAGGGAGTGGTTAATAAATATTTCTGGGCTAATTATTCTGCTTTCCTTGAATGCCGGAAAAATAAATCGCCCCGGGTGAAACCTGCCGCAGAGTAAAATTTTGGCACTTTGTTTTACAAAAATATTAAAGAAATTGCGGGCGGTTTTGGCAGCTTTATGAACTTTTGTCTTTTGTTAAGCATTAGTGCCTTAAAAAAGGATGCTATGAGCCTCAGAATTCCAACCATTTTTATGGTTTTATCTCTTTTAATTTTTTCAGCCTGCAGCAGCAGCAAGCCGGACACCGGGAGTAAGCAGGTGCAAAATGCCCCGCAAACCGATTCACTCGGCAAGCAGTCTGGCGGCATTAAAACGGTCATTCAGGAGAACAGCTCGGTTATAACGGCTGAAGTCCTGCATGTCAGGCCTGAAGGTGATGATAACTTTACACTAACAGTTCTGGTTAAAGACGTTGAAGATGACGGGGCATTTGAAAGCCTCGCCGTCAAGGGTGAGACATACCGGATGCAACCGGGTTTTTCCATGGATGGAAAAGAGATAAAACCGATAGACAAAAACAGGAAGCTGATGGAGCTTAAAGACTTAATGCCGGGAAGCACCTTCCGGGCGAGGGTGGGTCTGACTCAGGATAATAAATGGGTCGTTTATGAAGTACTGGATGCCAAAAAGACCGGTAAATAAATAACACAAATTGGAAATTATATATGAAGAAATATAAAGTTTTTCTGGCCTCTTTTCTCTTAACTGCAGGCCTTATATCATCCTTCCTTTATTTCAGGCAGCCGGAAGTTTTTACAAACGAAGAATTCAGTAAGCTGCGCATAGAGGAGGAAAGAGAAGGCGAAGAGGAGGCTATACCCGGTTATGCTGACAAAATGCTGGAATGGTACTATGGGCAGAGGTCCTATCCTTCAGGAGAAATTCCTGTTGAATGGCGTGAGAAGGCGATGAAACAGATAAATAAAAATAATCTCCAGCTTAATAAAACCGCTTCAACTCTCAGCTGGACCCAGTTAGGGCCGCGCAACATCGGAGGCAGGGTACGCAGTATTGCAATTAACCCTCAGGATCCGGCAGTTATGTATGCAGGTTCTGTTGCCGGCGGAATCTGGAAGACAACAAATGGAGGAACAAACTGGTTTGCGCTTAATGATCACATGGAAAACCTTTCCATCGGCTCACTGGTAATGGATCCTTCCAACCCGGATATTATTTATGCCGGCACAGGGGAAGGCTATGCAAATATTGATGCGTTAAGAGGAGAGGGGATTTTTAAATCCACCGATGCGGGAAAATCATGGAACCGCCTGGCCTCAACACTGACGCAGGATTTTTATTATGTCAACAAGCTTGCAATTGACAAAACAACAAACACTTTGTGGGCAGCTACAAGAAGAGGGCTTTTCAAATCAACTGACGGCGGAAACACCTTTACAGTTGTAACAGGCCTTCCTAACAGTTCAAGTGTTCACGCCACGGATATTGTAATTTCCTATGACAGTCCGTCCAGGATCTATGTGGCCTTCGGTCTTTTTAACACTGCTACTGTTTATGAGAGCGCGGATGCAGGTAAAACCTTCCAGCCGGTTTTTACGGCTCCGGGAAACGGGCGCACGGTTCTTGCCGCCTCGGCTTCAAATCCAAAGGTGGTTTATCTTTCGGCCATGAAACTCTCTGACAACACGGCAGGCATAATGCGTATGACAAAAGACGGCGGGGCAAGCTGGGACAGCCTGAAGGTGCCTGGCCCGTCGGTTTCAGGAGCTTCAACTTACACCTCCAATCAGGCGTGGTACGATAACATAATTGCCGTTGATCCGCAGGATCCGAACACCCTTTACGCAGGAGGGCTCGATTTCTGGAAATCGACCGACGGCGGCAGGAGCTGGGCACAGAAGACCAACTGGTATACTTATTCAGGCTACGCCTACGTTCATGCCGATCATCATGCAATGGCAATAGATCCTAATAACAGCAGCAATATTTTTCTGGGCACTGACGGCGGTATATTTAAGAGCTCAAACAAGGGTACTTCCTGGACTGACCTGAACAACGACCTTTATATTACGCAGTTTTATTACGGAGCCGTCGATCCATCAGCAAACAAATACTACGGCGGCGCTCAGGATAACGGAACAGTGAAGTCTGACGGCACGGCGGACTGGTATGAGATTCTCAGTGGTGACGGAGGTGCCGTTGAAGTGGATTATAACAATCCTAACAACATTTATATGGAATACGTCGACCTGGCAATTTATAAATCAACAAACGGGGGCCGCAGTTACGTTAAGGCCATGAGCGGCATCCCGACAGGAGGATCGGACGAGTGGGCGGGAACTTCAGACAGAGTGGAATTTATAGCTCCTTTTACGATTGATCCCAATAATCCGGCTAACCTGGTTGCAGGAACATACAGGGTATATAAAACTACAAACGGTGCTTCAACCTGGGCAACAATAAGCGGGGATCTTACGGGTGACGGTACGGGTTCTTCAGGCGCAAAGATCACAACATTGGCCATAGCCAAAGGGAATTCGGACGTAATATATGCCGGATGCTCAAACGGCGTTGTACGCTCGACAGCAGACGGTGGGAAAACCTGGAACGAAAAGGGATCGGGGCTTCCTAACCTTAACGCAAGAAAAATTGCAATTGATCCAAAGGACCCCGCAACGGCTTTTGTAGTATTTTCCGGATATTCAGACGGGCAGAAGGTTTATAAGACGACGGATTACGGACAGACCTGGAAGAACACCTCAGGAAACCTTCCTAACATTCCTGCTAACTGTATCCTGGTAAATCCCGCAAACAGCAATAGCCTTGCCGTTGGAACAGACCTTGGCATATTCACAAGTGCCGACCAGGGCATAAGCTGGGTGCAGAACAATGAGGGGCTGGCAAACGTATCGGTTTCGGATCTGGACTACAGGGCCTCGGATAACAGGATTTTTGCTGCAACGCACGGAAGGGGAATGTTCTCGGCTCCGTGGACAACAACTACAGACATTGCAGATGAGGGCGCAAAGTCTCCGGTGAGCTTTAACCTCATGCAGAATTATCCTAATCCGTTTAATCCTTCAACAACAATTAAGTACCAGATCCCCGAGGCTGCAAATGTTAAAGTGACGGTTTATGACCTGACCGGTAAACAGGTAGCTGAACTGGTAAATGACTTTAAGCAGGCCGGGCATTATGAGGTAACCTGGATGGGGCGTAACGAATCAGGTCAGCAGGTGGCAAGCGGAGTTTACCTTTACACAATTAAGGCAGGATCTTTTACCAAATCGATGAAGATGATGATGATGAAATAATTCCGAGTCCAGCGTCCGAGGTCAGGAAAATAAAAAAGGCACATCACTTTTTGAGGGATGTGCCTTTGTCGTTTTGAGAGTCTTTTAACTTAGGCTTGCTGGGGCTGCTTCATAAAAAGCTTCTGGTGTTCTTTTGGCTTTCTTTCTTTCCATGAGCCTTTGTGGTATGCGTAGCCTGTAATTAAAGGCATTGCAATTGTAGCCTCTGCATAAACCATCTGCTCGTAAGTGGTTTCAACTTTGCCCCATGAGCTGGCTTCTTTGAGGGTCGAACCTGAAAGTGCTCCGTCACGTTCATCTGCAACTGTAATCTGAACAGCATACTTGTGCATCGGGGCCGATCCCTGAAGGATGTCTGCAGCCACAACAATATCCTGTGTGAAGTTTTTCGGAACACCGCCGCCGATCATGAAAATTGAGCTTTCCTTTGAACTCATCTTGACCTGTGTAAGTTCAAGAAAATCCTTTGCTGAGTCGATGGAAACGTGCTTGTCGGGGTTTTTTGTCTGATGCATTACAAATCCGAAGCCTGCAGAGCAGTCACTGAAAGCAGGAACAAAGATCGGAACATTTTTCTTGTAAGCTGCGTAGACCACAGAATCATCGCACTTTGGCCCGCCGTTGTTTTCCAGGTAGCGGCCCATTTCATAGATGAATTCACGTGAAGAATAAGGGCGCGGTTCAAGAGAGTCGGCAATTTTGCCAATGGTTTCGTCGCAAATTCTTAATTCATCTTCGTCGATGAAAGTATCATAAATTCTGTCAATTGCGAGATCTCTCATTTCGTTGTCGTTAACCCACTTGGTACCGATGTAATGCTTGAAGCCAAGTGCTTCGAAAAAGTCCTGATCCACGATCAGAGCACCCGTAGAAACAATGGCATCGACCATGTTGTTATTGACGAGGTCAAAGACAACTTTCTTAAGCCCTGCCGAGAATATACTTCCAGCCAGTGTAAGGAATACTGTGCAGTCCTTTTCCTTCAGCATCATGTCGTATATTCTGGCTGCGCGGTTAAGGTCGCGTGCTGAGAAAGCCATTTTCTCCATAGCTTCCACGATCGGAACCACGTTGTTTTGCTTTATGTCGAAGTGTTGAATTGTTTCTTTGAGATAGTCTTTTTTCTCTGCCATTTTTTCTTTTTTCTCCTTTTTTTTACTTACTAATATAATAGAAAAATCCTAATTCTACAGGGGATAATTTAGCATCTCTGAGGTCTTTAGAAGAACTGCTTTGCTACTTTCAGCACCCCCTGCTTCCAGGGAACTCTGTGTGAAACACCCGACTGGCCCTTAAAGGTTTCCAGATTATCGAGGTACCATTTATAATTTCTGATGAGGGCATCCTTGTTTGAATATTTCGGCCTGAAGCCGAGGAGCCTTTCTGCTTTTTCAATTGAGACGAAGGAATCTTTTGATGCCGTCTCGTAAACCCATTTATACAAGGGTGAAAGCTTAAGAAATTCCAAAAATTTCAGTGCAAATATAACAGGTTTTTCGGGCAAACCAACAATTTTTTTTCCAAAGCCCGCATAATCCAGCACCGCCTGATAGTCTTCCCTCATGGTTGTAAACTCTTTTGCCCCTATATTAAAAGTATCATTGACAACGTTCTCAGGGAGTTCCGAGCAGCTGTAGATAGCGTCGCAAAGGTCTTCAACGTCCAGAAGCTGGTAGCGGTTATTTCCTTTACCGATCATCGGGAAGCCCTTGCCGCTCTTGGCCCAGTCGTAAAAAAGCGCAAACACTCCCAGTCGCTCGGGTCCGATAAATGATTTCGGGCGGAGGACCGGGACGCACATCCCTTTTTCACGGAACTTCAGGCATTCATTTTCAGCTTCAATCTTTGCCTGCCCGTACGGGCCGACGCCTTCGAGCCTGTCACTTTCAAAAATCGGGTGATGGTCCGGTATACCGTAGACGGCGGTAGATGAAATATGTATGAACCTCTTTACGCCATGTTCCAGGGCGGTCGCAAGCAGGAGCCTTGTTCCTTCTACATCGGTTGAATATATATCATCTTTTGTATAAAGGGGCAGGGCGGCAGCAGTGTGAACTACAATATCAACCCCCTGCATTGCGCGTTTTACGTCATCTTTATTTCTGATGTCCCCTCGTACTACATTTATTTTATCCGTAACGTCTTTGTAGTTAAACTCCGCTATGTCGAGTGAAGTTACTTCCTCATTTTTCTCTAAAAGGTAGCGCACGAGGTTAATACCAAGAAAGCCGGCCCCGCCGGTTACAAGAAATCTCATAATAAAATCCAAGTTTTTGTAAGTACAACCTTAAAATTAACAATTTTGCGGAATTCTCAAAAAAAATTATTAAACCGTTTACAGAGAATGACTTCCCGGGAAACAAGGCACCGGATCCAGATGTTTAATTGAGGTGTGTTAAGCTAATGTCACTGAAAGTCATTCACGTTTTTTGTATAATTGCATGATGATTAAATCAAAAGAACATAGTTCAGACGAGCCCGGGGGGCGCCCGGTGGACCTTTACAGCACGATAGCCTCGGTAATCCTGCATTTTACCTTATTTTTCGGGTTTGTCATTTTAATGAGAATAGCCGAGAACGCTTCCGGCAGTTCTTATGGAGGATACTATGTTGATATGGTTTCGCCAAAAGGGGCTCAGGGAGGAAGCCTTAATGCTGAAAATTTGATGCCTGAAGGAAAAGCTCTTCAGGAAGAAAAGGCTCCTGAGGATACAAAATATCCTGAGGAAATGAAAACTAAAGATAAGGAATCTCTTCCTGAGTCAAAGACTTCAAAGCAGCCCGATAAGGAAACAGTAAAGGCAGGTAAGGACGGCAGGGAAGTAAAAGAAAGCGCTCCTTCAGAAAGGAGTCTGGGCAACAGGAGCCTTAGCGGCACCTCCGCTCAGGCCGGGGGATATTATAATATGAATTCAGGGGGCTTTGATTCAACAGGCTTAAGCCAGATGTATCAGGAACCTACACTGAAGGTCAGTATGAAATATCCTTCAGGCTGGGTTTATATGGACCAGCAGAGAAGAAGAAAGCTTGACGGAATTACATTCTGGGCCTCAATTGGGAGCTACAATCCGCCGCCCTATATTCATGTTGAAGTTGTGGAGAAATATATTTTTAATCCCGATCAGTACAGATATAAGTATGACTTCGGGCGTTTTTCAGGCTATTATAACGATCCCGAGGAACTTGAAGGCCAGGTCTCGCAGACAATTTACATCAGGACAGGCGATGACGAGGATTATTCCATAAAGCTTATCATGCAGGGGCATGAGGCCTTCAGGCAGTTCCAGCCCGTTTTCTTTGCCATGGTCAGGTCCTTCCGTTTCGGAAACTCTCTTTTTTAGCACACTGATGAAAAGTTTGTAAAATTCCATTGAAAATTATTTAATTTCATCTAACTTTAATTAAATGGAAAAAATTACAGGGATTGTAGCAATGAAAAAAGTAACGATGTTATTTTTTGCCGTGAGCATCCTGCTGGCACCAGGTGGATTAAGCAGCATTCTTGCACAGGATGAAAAATTCGAGGGTACTGTTGAGATGACTATAAAGGGAAAAAAATCCGATAACGACATTAAGTACTACGCCAAAGGTGATATGGCAAGGGTTGAGATGGGGGATAATGCCGGTAAGCAGACCAGCCTTCCACTTCAGGGAACGGTGATCTTTAAGAACGATAAGATGTTTATACTTATGCCCTCAAGGAAGACTTATGTGGAAAAAGACCTTAATATCACGAACAAATTGAATGAATTAAGCCGCAGGGAAAATCTTGACAGCAGGATAACAAAAACTTCTGATGAAAAAGACATACTGGGCCATAAGGCCGCAAAGTGGACCGTTAAGACCAACAGCGGCGAAATTGAGCTCTGGAGCACTCAGGAACTGGGCAACTTCATTTTCTTCCAGAATGAGGATTCCTCAAGCTATCCGGGGTGGTTTCAGAAGGTGACGGCAGGAGGCTTTTTCCCGCTTTTAGTCATACAAAAGGACTTAAACGGAGATGAGATCAACCGTCTTGAGGTAAAAGACGTAAAAAAGGAATCGGTAGACAGCAAATATTTTGAGATCCCGGAGGACTACAAAAGGACAGAAGGTAGCCAGAGAACCGGGCGCGAAAGGAAATAATGGGGCTTAATAAAGCCTGAAAAAAGGGGAAAAATTTGGGAAAAAGGCTCAAAACTAAAGATTTTATAGAAAATTCTTCCCCTCTTTCTTGACTTTGTTTTAAGATAGAGTTAACTTTAAGACCTTTATTGGGAAAAAATAGTTGATTCGGAGGAGAATTAAGTGAAACAAGAAAAAATGACCAGATTTATCAGCACAGAGAACGCTGCTAAAAAATGGTACGTAGTAGATGCCAAGGATCAGGTCTTAGGCAGATTGGCAGCCAGGATAGCCCGCGTTATCAGAGGCAAGGAAAAGGCAATCTTCACTCCTAATGCCGACACGGGTGATTTCGTAGTTGTCGTCAATGCCGATCAGGTTAAGATGACTGGCAAAAGGGAGTTGCAGAAAACATACTTCCATTACTCAGGATATCCAGGCGGTGCTAAAATCAGAAGTTTTGAGGAATTAGTACAGAAAGATCCTGAATTTGTCATTCAGCATGCTGTTAAAGGGATGCTCCCGAAGAACAGATTAGGCAAGAAATTAATAAAGAAGCTTAAAGTATATGCGGGCGAAAAACATCCGCATGAAGCTCAGAAACCAGAGACATTAAGTTTATAATTGGAGTTATTTAATGGTGGATAACATTTACGTCGGTCGTAGAAAAACCGCAGTTGCCAGGGTTATTTTAAGAAATGGTAATGGAAAAATTACCGTTAACGACAAGGAATTTGAACGTGCTTTCTCCCTTGAAACACACAGGGATGATATCTTAGCCCCATTTAAGGTCACAGATACACTGGGCAAATATGATGTCATTGCCAACGTTCAGGGCGGCGGTACAACAGGGCAGGCACAGGCTGTCAGGTTGGGTATTGCAAGAGCTTTGGAAGCAATTAATCCTGAATACCGTCCGGCAATGAAGGCTGAAGGCTATCTGACACGTGACCCCAGAATGGTTGAACGTAAGAAGTACGGCAGACCTAAGGCAAGAAAGAGATTCCAGTTCTCTAAGAGATAATCTCTCTTACAACCTGGCAGAAAACAATTTTTTATTAACTATTCATACTTTTGGATTTGCCGACTGTGTCCCGCATGAAAAGGGATTTAGGTGAAGATGAAAAAAGTAGAAGTAAAACAGGAACTAGCAAATGAAGAACATCGATTTAACCGAACTGATCGAGGCAGGTGCTCATTTCGGGCATTTGACCCGCCGCTGGAATCCCAAAATGAAACCATATATCTTTATGGAAAAAAACGGGATTCACATCATAGACTTAAAGAAAACCAAAACTTTAATCAACGATGCCGCTGAAAGCATGACCAAACTTGTAGCCGAAGGAAAGAAAGTAATGTTCGTCGGCACAAAGAAACAGGCAAAGCACATCATAGCCAATGAAGCTAAAAGATGCGAACAGAACTGGGTCAGTGAAAGATGGCTGGGCGGCATGCTCACAAACTTCTCAACTATTCGCAAAAGTATCAAACGCCTTACAAACATCGAAAAGATGGAAAACGACGGTACTTTTGACAAGATTACCAAAAAAGAAAGACTTTTCCTTTCAAGGGAAAAAGATAAATTAAGAAAAGTACTCGACGGTGTGGAAACAATGACAAAGCTGCCAGGCGCACTTTTTGTCGTTGATATCAAAAAAGAGGCAATTGCCGTACAGGAAGCCATCAGGCTCAATATCCCGATCTTTGCTATCGTGGATACCAACTGCGATCCTGATGTTGCTGATTATGTAATTCCTGCCAATGATGATGCAGTCAAGACAATTGAACTGATCACTAAGGTTATGGCTGATGCTGTGGTTGAAGGACTTGGAAAAGCCAAGGAACTCAGAGCCCAGGAAGCAGCCGAAAAGGAAAGACAGAGAAAAGAACGCGGCGAGGAAGAAGTTGAAGCCAAGGAAACAGTAAAAGACGCCAGACCGGCCAGAGAACCAAGACGCGACAGACGTCCTAATAAAGAAACCGAATCAAGGAAAAGGTAATTATGGAAATTAGTGCAGAACAAGTCAAATCATTGAGAGAAAAAACCGGTGCAGGTATGATGGACTGCAAGAAAGCCCTTACCGAAGCCGCCGGCGATTTCGACAAGGCAATTGAAGTCCTCAGAAAGAAAGGTGCTTCTGTTGCAGCAAAGAGAGCTGAAAGAACAGCTAACGAAGGCCTTGTGCTTACTTACGTTTCAGACGACAAGAAGACTGCCGTAATGGTAGAAGTTAACTGCGAAACTGACTTTGTGGCCAAGAGTGATGACTTCCAGAACTTTGCAAAGTTTGTTCTTGATACAATAGTTAAAAATAAACCTTCCAACGTAGAGGCATTGCTCTCAATCAGCAGCGACGGCAAAGCAGTAGCGCAGGAACTTGAAAACCTGATCGGAAAGATCGGAGAGAAGATCACTGTAACACGCTTTGTTATTGAAACCTCAGCTGACGGCGCCGTAGTTGACTATGTGCACCATGGTTCAAAACTTGGTGTTTTAGTACGCGTCGACAAGATCGGCCAGGGCGACCTGAATGAAATGGTTGGCATAATGAAAGATGTTGCCATGCAGGTTGCAGCTATGAAGCCGGGCTTCGTCTACAGGGAAGAAGTTCCAAAGGAAACTATTGATAAGGAAATCGAAATCTACAAGGAGCTTTCAAGAAAAGAAGGCAAACCGGAACAGATTCTCGAGAAAATTGCTGTGGGTAAGCTGAACAAGTATTATCAGGAAAACTGCCTCTATGAACAGGCGTTTATAAAAGATAATACGAAAGCGGTCAGTGACCTCTTCAAGGAATACAACAAAAAGTACTCCACTGAAGCACGGCTCGTTTTGTTCCACAGATATCATTTGAGTGACGAAAAGAAGTAATTTCTTAAAAGGTCTTATTTAATAAGACCTTTTTTTTTATTAAATTGACGGAGAAATATGACAAAGCTTAAATATAAAAGACTGCTGTTGAAACTTAGCGGCGAATCGCTCATGGGAAAGAAGGGCCACGGAATTGACCCCGCGGTCCTGGATTTCTTTTCTACTGAAATTAAGAAGGTACACGATATTGGTGTTCAGATAGGTATTGTTATAGGCGGCGGAAATATTTACAGAGGCCTGAGCGCAAGCGAGCAGGGGATTGACCGTGTTACAGGCGACCAGATGGGTATGCTTGCAACAGTTATTAATTCTCTTGCACTTCAGAACGCGATGGAACATAAGGGGATCTATACAAGGCTTATGACTGCTATTCACATGGAAGAGATAGCCGAGCCTTATATAAGGCGGCGTGCAATCAGGCACCTTGAGAAGGGAAGAGTGGTTATATTCGGAGCTGGAACAGGTCATCCATATTTCTCTACTGATACGGCGGCAACCTTGAGGGCCGTTGAAATTGAAGCCGATGCAATACTCAAGGGCACCCGCGTTGACGGAATTTTCGACTCGGATCCGGAGAAAAATCCATCGGCACTGAGGTTTGAAACTATCTCCTATCTGGATATCTTAAAAGACAGGCTGAAGGTAATGGACCTTACGGCCATAAGTCTTTGCCAGGAAAATGATCTGCCTCTTATTGTATTTAATATGGATAAGCCGGACAATCTTCTTAAAATTGTGATGGGCGAATCGGTAGGTACTACAGTCGGTAATTAAAAACAGTAAACATTAAACAACATACAGAGGAAACCATGAACCAAACTATTAGTGATGCCAGGCAGAGAATGGATAAATCGATTGAAGCCTTCAGAACAGAGATTTCAAAGATCCGTTCCGGTAAGGCTACTACGGCTTTGCTGGATGGAGTGAAAGTGGACTACTACGGCACATTAACCCCTTTGAAGCAGATGGCAAACGTCTCCGTACTGGATGCTCATACTCTGTCTATTACCCCCTGGGACCGTTCGGCAGTTCAGATAATTGAGAAGGCAATTATGACTGCGGATCTTGGGCTGAATCCCTCAAGTGATGGTACAAATATCAGGGTCCCAATCCCCATGCTTACTGAAGAAAGAAGAAAAGACCTGATGAAGATAATTAAGAAGATGGGTGAAGATGCCAAGGTTGCTATCCGCAACGTCCGCAGGGATGCAAACGAACACCTGAAGAAGGAACAGAAGGAAAAGAAGATTTCAGAAGATGACTTAAAGAATATGGAACAGGACATCCAGAAATTTACAAATGATCATACAAACCTGATTGACGAAATAATCAAACATAAAGAAAAAGAGATAATGGAAGTTTAAGCTCTTTCCTGCTTTTGAATCAAGCCGCCCCACATCAGGGCGGCTTTTTAATATTAATGTACATTTTATCCTATTATGCTATTTATCTTTTCATAAAACTATTGTAATTTCATATCAGAGAAATATTTATACAATTATTTTCAGAGGAATGAATTATGAAGATTAGAAAGGAGGAGGCCCTGGAGTATCATATCCAGGGAAGACACGGGAAAATAGAAGTTGTGCCGACTAAGCCTTGCGTAACTGCAAGAGATCTTTCCCTGGCTTATACTCCAGGTGTAGCTGTGCCATGTAAAGAGATAGAGCATAATCCTGAGGATGTTTACAAGTACACTGCAAAGGGAAACCTGGTCGCGGTTGTTTCAAACGGAACTGCTGTCCTTGGCCTTGGAGACATAGGTCCCATGGCTGGAAAGCCGGTTATGGAAGGAAAAGGTGTTCTGTTTAAGAGGTTTGCAGACATCGATGTGTTTGATATTGAACTCAAGACAAAAGACCCCAAAGAGGTAATTAAGGCCGTACAGCTTCTGGAGCCGACCTTTGGCGGAATAAACCTTGAAGATATTAAAGCTCCTGAGTGCTTCGAAATTGAAGAGGAATTAAAGAAGACCATGAATATACCCGTTTTCCATGATGACCAGCATGGAACGGCTATTATTTCATGTGCCGCGCTGCTGAATGCTGCAGAGCTGGCAGGGAAGAAGCTTGAGGACTTAAAACTGGTTATCAACGGCGCCGGAGCGGCTGCAATTGCATGCGCAAACCTTTATGTAAGGGCAGGCGTAAAAAAAGAAAATATAATGATGTGCGACTCCAAGGGAGTTATTGCAAAAAGCAGAACGGACCTGAATAAGTATAAAATGCTCTATGCAGTCGAAACAGAAAAGAAGACACTGGCCGATGCTATGGATGGAGCTGACGTGTTTCTGGGTCTTTCTGTTGCCGGGGTCGTTACAAAGGATATGATCATCTCGATGGCTCCGGACCCGATAGTCTTTGCAATGGCAAACCCGGATCCTGAAATTTCATACGAAGATGCTGTTGATGCCAGAAAAGACATCATTATGGCTACAGGCAGGAGTGACTATCCGAATCAGGTAAACAACGTGCTCGGATTTCCGTTTATCTTCCGCGGTGCCCTGGACGTTAAGGCAACCGCAATAACAGAAGAGATGAAAATGGCTGCCGTTAAAGCTCTGGCATGCCTGGCAAAGGAAAAAGTTCCTGACGTGGTAGTTAAGGCTTACGGCGGTCTGGACTTTTCATTCGGCAGGGAATATATCATACCTAAGCCCTTCGACCCCCGTGTCCTGTGGAAGGTTGCTCCCGCTGTTGCGAAGGCTGCAATTGAAAACGGAGTAGCCAGGGTAAAGATTGAAAACTGGCATGAGTACGAAGAAGAGCTCAAAGAGCGCCTTGGAATGTCAAAAGAGGTAATCCGTACGATGATACAGAAGGCGCAGAAGGCGCCGAAGCGTATTGTATACCCTGAGGGCGAGGAAGACAAGATCATCAGGGCGGCTGTTACATCTTTGGAAGACGGCATTGCTAATCCCATACTCTTAGGTGATGAGTCTGTAATAAAGGCGAAGCTGAAGGCAATTGGAATTGAGCCTGACAGGATGACAATAATTGATCCTTCACAGGCCAGGACTTCTGAAACGTACATAAATGAGTTCTATAAGGTGCGTGAACGCAAGGGCATGACTCTCAGGCAGGCAAAGACTCTTTTGAAGCAGCCCAACTACTTCGGTTCAATGATGGTGAAGCTTGGGCACGCAGATGCCCTCATAAGCGGTCTTACCACCTCATACCCCGAAACCATCAGGCCTGCCCTGCAGTGCCTGGGCGTAAAGGAAGGTCTTAATGTTGCCTCGGGGCTTTATATTGTTGTAACGAAGAAGGATGTTTACTTCTTTGCAGATACAACCGTAAATGTTAATCCAACGGCTGAGCAGCTGGCAGAAATTGCAATTTCTACGGCTGATACTGTAAAACGTTTTGATATAGAACCCAGAGTTGCAATGCTTTCATTCAGCAATTTCGGCAGCGCTCCGATGCCGGAATCGTTAAAGGTCAAGCGTGCCGTTGAAATCGTAAAGCAGTTGAGGCCAGATATAATAATAGACGGTGAAATGCAGGCCGATACGGCAGTCGTTCCGCAGATCCGTGAAAACGACTACCCGTTCACCACGCTTAAAGGCAAGGCCAACGTGCTCGTATTCCCGGACCTTAATTCCGGAAATATTGCCTATAAGCTGATGGCCAGAATAGGAAATGCTGAGGTTATTGGGCCTGTTCTTATGGGCATAAGCAAACCTGTTCATGTGCTGCAAAGAGGAGCTTCTGTTGAGGATATAATCAACATGACGGCAATTGCAGTAGTTGAAGCAGGCCAGAAGTAATATATACCCGGTGAAAGACGGCATGAACTGCCGTCTTTCCGTTTTTTTAAGGAAATGAGCTTATTTTGTGAAGGCTCTTTCCCCTGAAGCAGAAAGAATCAAAGCGATGCCGGAAAAAGCAGAATAAGATTGTCTGACCATAGACTTGAGAATACCCGAATGCTTATCTTAAGACCCTGATTTTTGAGAGTACCCGCAAGTACATGCACTAATTTTTAAATTTTATTTAGTACATTATATTTAATAACTTGTGTTAAAGAGCATATTATTTTTTATAGCCAGTTTGCTTGTCTTCTTTGCAGGAATTATTTTATACGGAATGATTCTGAATCTGAGGGATGTGCCTTTATCTGAAGCTCTTGCAGAAAAACATATGACTTACATGACAAATGTTCATCTGCTTATTGACAGGCGCAACTACAGGCTGGATTTATATTCCGATACAGTTCTTGTAAAAAGCTACAGGGCTGTTTTCGGTAGAAATAATAATGGTGCCCGCAGGCCTTCAAATGAAAGCCCTATTTCTCCGGTCGGTAATTACCAGATTTGTGAAATCGATACGGCATCAGATTACCACAAATTTTTAAGGCTTAATTTTCCGAATTATAAAGATATAACTGAGGCTTATAAGGCCGGTACCATATCCGAAAGGGAATATGAAGCCCTGTATGAGGAACTTGAAGCCGGGGGCTGTGTAAAGTCTGCCAGCAAAAGATTTCCGGCCATAGGGATTCATGGTACAGGAAGACTGAATTTTATATTCAAGAATCTTCCCTTTACTTTTAACTGGACAAACGGTTCTGCTGCTGTAAGCAATGAAAACATAGACGAGATCTATTCTGTAATTAAACCAGGGACTGAAGTTGACATCAAAAATTAAATTCCTTTTAGTACTAGCTCTTTCTTCTCTATCAATTATTATTACCTCATGTGAGAAAAAGGAAGCTCCGAAGCCTGTTGTGTCGGTCGTTACTCCCGACTCGGCAAAGAAGATCGACAGGAAATTTGCCGAGGAAAGAGTAAGGCAGATTCTGGGCACAAAGGTAAGCTTTTTTGAGGAAGGAAAATTCCAGGAAGATTCCTCCCCCGGCATAGCAGCCGGTACTGAAAAAAACGGCAAGACCGAATGGGGTATTAAGTTCTTCTATTTTAAGAAGGCCAATAACGATCTGAGCAAAACATTTGAGACTCCTCTCTTAAAGGGCTCATTTACCGAAAGCCTGATAAAGAAGATAAAGCTGGGCAATGCGGACTACGAAATGATCTATTACGACTCGCAGGCGTATTTTATGGGAAGCGGCGGCGGTGAAATCTTTAACTACATTGTGGATTTCAACAAAAACCAGGTCTATTACGCTCACTTTTTCAGTGTGGAGAAAAAACCTACCTCTTTATATTTGTCGCCAAATACAAATGTAAAGGAGATAAGGGATTTCTTCATAAGGCACTTCCAAAGAGATTATCCTGAATTAAGGATAGTTGAGAAGGATTATAACCTGGAAGACATTTTTTAAGGAATAAACAGAATTTTCAGAAACTACTCAATATGACCATTTACAAGATTTTGCTGCTTGCAATCGTGATTGTCATTTCAGGCAACAACTTCCTTTTTGCACAGGATGAGGAGCAGGAAAACGCTGACCAGTATGAGCTTGTCAGCATAGAATTCCACGGAAATAATTCAATTCCAGGTTCGGTTCTTGAAACTGTAATTTCTTCCAAAACCACTCCGAACTGGTTTTATAAATTTTTGCATAAAATCTCCAGCAGCTTGGGCCTGCCTCCTGAATACTTTGATTCCCTTAAGATTCCTGAAGACATGAAAGCGCTTGAGAAGTATTACAGGGATAACGGTTTCTTTGAGACAAGGTTTTCAGATGAGTATCACATCAACAAAGATAAAAAAGAAGCTACGCTCATCTACAATATAACTGAAGGGCCGGATTTTAAGATAAGGCACTTTGCCTATCAGGGGCTAGACTCACTTCCCTCTGAATTCAGGGAAAAGATTCTTTCCGACTACTTTGTTGATACGACAAAGACTTTTTCAAGGAGTTTAGTTGATAAGGAGACGACACCTGTAATTTCTTTCCTGAGAGATAACGGCTACATGAATGCCGATATCAAAAGGCCCGACGTGTATGTTTATCCCGACTCTGATTTCGTGGATATAAATGTCGGGGTTTTCCCCGGAAGGCGCTACAAGGTCGACAGCCTGGAGGTGGAGAAGAAAGGGCCGGGCAAGGATTATGTTGAAGACACGCTGATTAAAAAGATTGTCAGCATAAGTCCAGGCGACTATTACAGTGCAGATGAAAAGCAGAGGGCACAGGTAAGGCTTTACAGGACAAATCTTTTTTCTTCAGTTCTTATCAGCGGTGTGGTGCCGGATTCAAACCGGAGCCTTGTTAACCTCAACATTACGGGTGACATTACAAAGATGAATGATCTTTCGCCGGAGATCATTATAAATAACCAGGAAAGCGCTTTTAACGTCGGTCTCGGCACAACGTACACGAGGAAGAACTTCCTTGGGAATGCCAGGACTTTTACGCTGGGCGGCAGCTTTGCCATTCAGGACGTTTTTAATGTTGATTACAGCAAAATCTTCGGCTTTGTAACTTCCATCAGGGATACATCAATTCTTGGATACGTGGATTTAAGAGCCTCGGTTGAACAGCCCTTCCTTTTTGACAGAAGGATATCAAGCAAGCTTGAAGGGTATTTTACAATCAACAAACAGAAGCAGTACCGCTCATTGATTTACGGAACCAAAATCAGCCTGGACTTTGAACTTCCAAGAAAAGTTTACTTTAATTCCCTGGTTACCTACTATCAGGCTGAAAGGACAGTCGACAATCTTCTGGAAGACTACGTAAGAACGGTAATCAAGAACAACGCTGCCTCAACGAATACCCCTTTGTCTCCGGCAAGAGAGGATTCCATCGTTGCAAACCTCAGAAGCTCAAGAAATATTACCTCAATCATAGGAGCTGACATAGGTGCAAACAAGACCAACGACATGATGTTCCCGACCAAAGGCTACAATTTGTCCCTTACGCTTGAGGAAGGAAACTTTATCCCTTCTTTGTTAAAAAGACTAGGGGCAGACTACATTAATGTAAGATCACAGTTCTACCGCCTGCAGACCACGGTTTCCTATTTCCCGAACGTCTATAATTCAAATGTTGATGCTTTCGGCATTAAGTTCAGGGTTGGATACCTGCAGACCTACCAGGGGAGGAAAAACGATGTCCCTCTTAACAGGCTTTTTACCGCAGGCGGTTCCAACTCGGTCAGAGGCTGGCGTGCAAGGCAACTTATTCCCAGGGCAGCTAATATACCAATCACTACTGCTGCAGACTTTCAGAACCTGTTCTTACGCGACGTTCCGGTTGGCGGCACCTTCTTAATGGAAGGCTCCTTTGAAACCAGGAACCGCTTTGTTGGAAGCATTGGCGGTGCGGCATTTGTGGATTATGGAAATACGTTCATGGGATATCAGGATTTCAAGTTTGACCGTCTGGCAGTAGCCGTGGGGCTTGGTTTGAGGTATTATACTTCTTTTGCCCCTATACGTGTGGATATCGGGTTTAAGGCTTATGACCCTTACGAAAGGAAGGCTTTTCTGAACCTCTACAACAGAAGTAAGCATATTTTCAAGGATTTAATTGAAATCCACTTCGGTATAGGTGAGGCTTTCTAGGGGAGAAAAGAGCTGATTACGTCCTTTGGGAAGATTTATAAGTTGTTAAACTTCGGATTTTTAACTAATTTATTGGACTAAATTTTAGGATTTTTCGATGATTTCCAGTATGACCGGTTTTGGCAAAGGTACTGCCCAGAATACACATGTTAACGTTGAAGCTGAGATTAAGAGCGTCAATAGCAGATATCTTGAGGTCTCCCTTAAACTGCCTAAAAACCTGCAGAGCAAGGAATATGAGATAAGAGAGCTTATACGCAGCAGGATTAAAAGAGGGAAAATTATATTAAGCCTTCAGCTAAGAAAGAACGGCTTAAACAATGAAAAGCCCTCGCTCGACAAAGAAAGCGTTCAGTATGCCGTACAGTTCTTAAAAGAGCTGAAGAAAGCGGCTAAATTAAAGGATAAAATAACACTCGACCAGCTGCTGACATTTCAGGACCTGTTCTCAGCCGACCAAAGTGAAGAGCTGGAAAGTGAATTCCAGCTTGTCCGCGAGGCGATTGAAGCTTCAATAACGGAGCTTCTTGCAATGAGAAACAAAGAAGGCGAGGAACTCTCAAAAGACCTCGCAATGCGTATAAATAACATTCAGCAGACGGTAGCCAAAATTGAAGAGCTCAGCCATAACAGCGCTCAGGAGAATTTCGAGAAGCTGAAAGAAAGAGCCAGACAGCTTTTGGGAGATATATCTGCCTACAGCGACCGCCTGGATATGGAACTTGCCATTCTGGTTGATAAAGCCGATATTACGGAGGAATGCGTAAGGCTCAACAGCCATGCAAAGTTTTTCCTCGAGAGCCTCAGGCAGAGCAATGAAGTAGGACGCAAGCTGAATTTCCTCTGCCAGGAAATAAACCGCGAAGCCAATACGATCGGAAGCAAGACCTTATCTACCGAAATATCGCATTACACGGTTTTTATTAAGGAAGAACTCGAAAGGATCCGCGAGCAAATTCAAAATATTGAGTAATTCAAAACTGAGTGGTAATTGACTGATAATAAAGGATGCATTATTGTTGTTTCCGCTCCAAGCGGAGCCGGGAAGACTACGATTGTAAAAAATGTACTGAAAACGTTCCCTGAGATAGTCTTTTCCATTTCTGCCACGACCAGGAAAAAAAGAGACAGCGAGACAAACGGCGTAGAATATTTTTTCATTTCGGAGGAAGAATTCCTCCGGAAAATACATGATGACGAGTTTATTGAATGGGAGAAGTTCTACGATTATTATTACGGCTCATTAAAAAGTTTTGTCGATGAGAACGTTGAAAAGGGAAATTGTGTTCTGTTTGAAGTAGACGTCAAGGGGGCTCTGAATATAAAGAAGATTTATCCCGAAGCGGTTTTAATTTATATTATGCCTCCAAGCCTTGAGGAATTGAAAAAACGGCTTAAGAACAGAATGACTGAAACTGAAGAGGATTTGAAGAAAAGGATAGACAGGGCCGAAATGGAACTGGGCCTTAAGGATGAGTTTGATTTTATTGTAGTTAATGATGAACTGGAAAAAGCAATTTCTGAAGCAAAAGAGATAATAAAGAACAAAATAAATAAAGAGGAGAAAATCTGATATGGGAATACAGCCTGTTGATTTGCGCAAACTTGATGAAAAAACAGCAAATACTTATGAAGCTGTAATTGTTGCTGCAAAAGAAGGAAGAAGAATAAACGAAGAAACCAGACTGGAATATAATTCCCTGGTTAATACCATACCTTCAAAAGGTATTGATGATGACAGTGAAGATATTGAAAACCCTGATCAGCTGAAGATTTCTCTGGAATTCGAAAAAAGACCCAAACCGCATCTTCATGCACTTAATGAACTGCTGAAGGGGAAAGTTGAATACCGTTATAAATCCTGAAGAAAATGGACAGCATTCTTTCAGGGAAAAAGGTCATTTTGGGCGTTACGGGCGGGATTGCTGCTTACAAGTCCTGCCTTTTAGCCAGACAGTTAGTTAAGCGCGGAGCGGAAGTCAGGGTCATTATGACTCCTTCCGCTCTTGAATTTATTACCCCCCTTACATTTTCCACACTGACCGGGAACGAAGTTATTGTTAATGTTTTCCCGGATACACAAAAAAACGGCGTCAGCCTCAGGACCTGGCATATTGAATATGCCCTCTGGGCCGATCTTATGATCATTGCACCTGCAACCATAAACACTGTTGCTAAAATTGTGCACGGATTTGCCGATAATGCCCTTACGACCGTTGCAGCTGCCTTGAGGTGTCCTTTAATAGCTGCTCCCGCGGCGGACGTGGACATGTACAACAATAAAATTAATCAGGAAAACCTGAAAAAGTTGAAGGATCTTGCCTATATTGTGGAGCCGGAAGAAGGCTTTCTTGCAAGCGGCCTTTCAGGCAAGGGCAGAATGGCTGAACCGGAAAAGGTTGTGGATGCAGCTGAGCTCGTGCTGGCAGGCTTTTCAAGGGATCTTGAAGGAAAAAGGCTTCTCGTTACAGCAGGGCCGACTTATGAGGATATTGATCCCGTAAGATTCATAGGCAACCGCTCTTCGGGAAAGATGGGGTTTCAGATTGCAAAGGCCGCGAGCCTGAGGGGAGCCGAGGTAACGCTTATCTCGGGGCCAAGCTCAGAGGCAGCCTACCCGGGCATAAGATGCCTTAAGGTAAGAAGCGCTTCTGAGATGAAAAAAGCCGTGGATGAGAACCTTACGCTCAACGATATCCTCGTAATGGCCGCAGCAGTTGCAGATTACCGCCCTTTGAATGTAGCGGTAAATAAAATCAAGAAGGAAGAAAGCCTTAAGTCTATAGACCTTACAAAAACCGACGACATACTGGGCTCACTCGAAAAGGGTGATAAAAAAATAGTAGGCTTTGCCCTTGAAACCGACGACGAATTTAAGAACGCAAAGAATAAACTTACAAAGAAAAACCTGGATATGATTGTTTTGAATTCGTTAAAAGACAAAAGCGCGGGTTTTGAATTCGATACGAATAAGGTCACAATAATTACAAAAGAAGGCAAAGTTAAAGAATATCCTCTCTTGAGCAAGTTCTTAACAGCTAATTATATACTTTCAGAAATAAGCGAACTTTAGTAAATTGGTTGAACAAAGCATTCAGAAATTA